>JACQXT010000046.1:0-4575 GCA_016208665.1 Chitinivibrionia bacterium
CCGCCGTTCCTGATACTGTCACGGACCGCTTTCGCCCCGTCGTCCGGCGCATCGTCTCGAAGATCGACGAGGGGAATGCCGAGGAGCCGCGCCCCTTCCGCGTTGGGATGACGGTCGCTCCTGCGCAGGAGATCGTCTTCCGCGCCGCCGGGAACGTGCAGGGCGGCAAAGAGCGCCGCGCAGCCGAGATGGTCCTCCGCAAGCGTCTTCAGCAGAAATAGTTCTTCCAGTGTGCTCGCCGCCGACGCGAGAAGCACACTGCCTCTCTTCGGCGAGGAATCGCGGCCCGCGACGGTCGCCGCTTCGAAGAGCCCCAGGATTGCGTTCAGGGCCTCCTCGTAGGATACTTCCGTCCTCTTTCCCTCCACAACCGCTTCGCAGGCCCGCGCGCGGTTTTCATTCACGAATCGATAGTTGAGCCGGCCCTCGTCGCACATCCAGTACCCGTTGACATCCGGATTGTGGCGCGGGCGCAGGCGGATGATTGCGCCCCTGCGGTGGTCGATCTCGATGCTGCACCCCCGGGCGCACGTCGTACACACGGACGGCGTCGTTTTCAGAAACCAGACCGGCGAGGCGAAGCGGAAATCCCTCGATGTAAGGGCGCCGACCGGGCACAGATCCACGGTGTTGAGCGAGTAGGGGCTCGTCACTTCCCTGCCGGGGAAATTCGTCAGGTACGCTTCATGTCCCCGTCCGGCGATGTAGAGCTCCTCGTTCCCGGCGATGTTCCGCAAGAAACGCACGCACCGGTCGCAGAGCACGCACCGCTCCTGGTCGAGGACGAGCGTGGGCCCGATGACGAGCGCCTTCCGCTTCTTGAAGCGCGGGAAATCCTGACAGCTGTCCTGGAGATCGTGCCGCATGTAATTGTTCTGCAGCGTGCACTCGCCCGCCTTGTCGCAGACCGGGCAATCCAGCGGATGGTTGAGGAGCAGAAACTCCTCGACGGCGGCCCTGACGCGCCTGGCCCGTTCGCTGTTGACGAGGACCTTCATGCCTGCGGTGACGCGCGTGTTGCACGAAATGGCGAGGGACGTCCCGCGCTCGGTCGCCAGCTCGACCTGGCACATCCTGCAGTTGCCGTCGGGTCCGAGTCCCGGGTGATAGCAGAAATGGGGGATCTCGATGCCGGCGTTCAGGCATGCCTGGAGAAGGTTGAGCCGTTCGTCAACCTGGTATTCTGTTCCGTCCACGGTTATCGTGACTGCCATTGGCGAACCGCTACCCTGTTTCGGCGGGGAACCTGCACCCGCCCCGCGTTATATGTTCCTCGAATTCGGATCTGAACTTGCGCACGTAGCTCTCGACCGGCATGGCGCACGCGTCGCTCAGCACGCAAACGGTCGTGCCCCGCATGTTCCCGCACACCCTGAGGATCAGGTCGAGATCGCTCATTGTGCCGGCTCCCGTTTCGATTCTCTTGACGATCCGGTGCAGCCAGTATGTCCCCTCCCGGCACGGCGGGCACTGTCCGCACGATTCGTGCGCATAGAAGCGCGTGATGACCGCCAACGCCCGCACCAGGCAGACGTCCTCGCTGTACACGATGATCGCGCCGGAACCCAGCATGGAGCCTTTTTCCGCGAGCGACTCGTAGTCCAGCGTGGCCGAACGGGCTTCGTCGGCCGTGAGAATCGGGCTGGATGATCCGCCGGGAACGACCGCCTTGAGCGCCCTGCCGCCCTTGACGCCGCCGGCCCGCTTCTCCAGAAACTCCCAGAAATTGACGCCGAATTCCTGCTCGTACACTCCCGGTTTCTCGACCATGCCGCTCACGGAGAAGAGCATCGTGCCGGTGCTCTTCGGCGTTCCCAGCGATGCGTATTTCTCGGCGCCTTCGTTGATGATGAACGGGAGCGCCGAAATCGTTTCCACGTTATTGACCACGGTCGGACAACGGAATAGTCCCACGACCGCGGGAAACGGCGGTTTCGGACGGGGCTGCCCCTTCTTGCCTTCGATCGATTCGATGAGGCCCGTTTCCTCGCCGCAGATATACGCCCCGGCCCCCCGGTGAATCACGACGTCGAGCGCGAATCCCGAGCCCATCACATCGGGGCCGAGGTACCCCTTGGCGTACGCCTCGTCGACGGCCCGCTGCGTGCGTGCGATCTGGAACACGTACTCGCCGCGAACATAGATGAATGCCGTATGAATGCCGACCGCGTACGAAGCGATGATGATTCCCTCGATGAGCCGATGGGGATCCTTCTCCATGATATGCCGGTCTTTGAAAGTGCCCGGTTCTCCCTCATCGGCGTTTACGCAGAGATAGACGGGCTGGTCGACGCCCTTGGGAACGAAACCCCACTTGACGCCGGCGGGAAATCCCGCGCCGCCGCGCCCCCTGAGGCCGGACTTCTTGACTTCCTCGACGACGGCGCCTCCGCCCATGGACAGGGCCTTCCGGGCGGCGGCATACCCGCCGCCCGCCTCATACACCGCGAGGGTATGGGAGTCTTTCTTCTCAAAATTCGCGCTGATGATCTTCATGATTCGTTCATAGCGATTCGGGATCCGGGAGCGTCCCCTTCCGGCAGTTTTCCAGAATCGCCTTCATCCGTTCGATCGTGATGTTTTCGAAATACGTATCGTTCACGCGCAGCACGGGAGCCGTCCCGCACGACCCCAGGCACTCGACGAGTTCGAGGCTGAAGAGGCCGTCCGGCGTCCTGCCGCCCGGTTGGATGCCGACGGCGTTCTCGATGAACGCCCGGAGCTTCTCCGAACCCATGAGAGAACACGTCAGGTTGCGGCACAGTTGCAGGTGAAACCGTCCGACGCGCTCGCGCTTGTACATGGTATAGAACTCGGCGACCGCAAATGCCTTGACCGGCGCACACTCCAGCCGGGACGCAACGTAGGCGAGCACGTCGTCCGAAAGCGAGCCGAATTGCTCCTGCGCGAGCCACAGCGCGGGCAGCAGCGCCGCGCCCTTTTCCGGATAGGCTCTGAGCGTGCGCTGGAAGCGCGCTTCCCGTTCCTCGTCGAATGCGATCGTCGCAGCGGTGTGCTTCTCCATATTAATTACCGATCGAGTTCTCCGGCTATGATGTTGAGTCCGCTCAGCGCAACCACGATGTCGGCGACCAGGCCGCCCTCGATTCCCCGTTGGGCGCTTCGAGGGAATCGTACACCTCGCCGGCAGGCGGCTTGATGCCGTCGATGATCAGTTTGTCGTGGTTGATGAGCGCCTCCATCTGCGAATACACGCGCGCCTTCGGCGGCAGCGTCACCAGCTTGTCGTCGACGTTCACGGGGCCGCCGGGGAGTTTGGCGAGCGCCTGCTCGACGATGCGTATGCTCTGCCGCATCTCTTCGATGCGGACGAATATCCGGTCGTAGCAGTCGCCGCTTTGGCCGATGGGAACGTCGAAATCGAATTCATCGTAATGGTAATAGGGCCGCGCCTTCCGCAGATCGAACGCCACGCCGCTCGCCCTGAGGCACGGTCCCGTGTATCCGTATCCGACCGCTTCGTCCGCGCCGATGGCGCACACGCCGATCGTCCGGTCGAGGAATATGCGGTTCCGCTCGACGAGGCCGGTGACGTCGGCAATCGCCTGCGTCACGACGGGAAGCGTCGCCTTCACCTGTCCCTCGAAGCCTGGGGGCAGATCCCACGCGAGCCCGCCGATCCGCACATAGGAATAGGTGAGCCGCGCGCCGGTGAGCGCCTCGATCACGTCGTTCAATTTCTCGCGGGCGTTGAAGAAGTACCAGTAGTTGGTGAGCGCTCCGAGATCCACCAGATTCGCCGCCACGCAGATCAGGTGGTCCATGATCCGCTGGAGCTCCATGATGATGACGCGGATATAGACCGTGCGCTCGGGCACCTCGAGCCCCATGAGCTTCTCGACCGTCTTGCAATAGGCCACATTGTTGACGAGCGCGCTGCAGTAGTTGAGCCGATCCGTATAGGGGATGACCTGGGTGTACTTCCTGGTTTCCGAGATCTTCTCGAAACCCCGATGGAGGAACCCGATCTCCACGGCCGCCTTCTCGATGCGCTCGCCGCGGAGTTTCGTGAAGACCCTGAACGTCCCGTGCGTTGCGGGGTGGATGGGGCCGATGTTGATGAGCATCGGCTCGGTGTCCAGATCCTTGAGCGTCGTATCGTCGACGGTGTGTATGGTGCGATCGTCCGCCATGGCGCCCTACGACTCCTTCTCCAGGTCGGCTCGCATATCCCTGGTGCTCGAGCACCACTGCCCTTTCATGATCGGGTAGTCCTTCCTCAGCGCGTGTCCCACGAACTCGTGGTGGGTGAGAATCCGGATGAGATTGGGATGGCCGTTGAAACGGATGCCCAGCATGTCGAACGCCTCGCGTTCCGCCCAGTCGGCGGCCTTCCAAAGATCGGCCGCCGTCGGCAGCACGGGATCCGATTCCGGAACGAACACCTTGAGGCGCACACGAACGTTGTTCGAAATCGAATAGAGCGCGTACACGACTTCGAAGCGCTCCTCCCTGCCGAGATCGCGCCCGTCGACGGCTCCGATGTCCAGGAGCAGGTTGAAGGCTTTTTCCTTCAGAAACGCCAGGACGCCGTGGAGCGCGGCGCGCTCGATC
>JACQXT010000046.1:4596-7171 GCA_016208665.1 Chitinivibrionia bacterium
CGATCGTGAGGCACATGTCGCCGAACGACCGGTCGACCGCGCGAACGGCGCCCGCGTAATGTGCCTCGATCTCCCCGCGGAGCGCCTCCAGCTGTTTCAGTTCCGATTCTTTCGTGTACTCAGCCATGTTCGATACCGACATCGCCGCGCCTTTCGCGCTCGGCGGCGCTTACTTCTTCACCCGTTCCCTGTCTATCTTCTGTTGCAGTTTGATGATCGCATCGAGAACCGCTTCAGGCCGCGGGGGGCATCCCGGAATAAAAACGTCGACCGGAATGATCTGATTGATTCCTTGAATGGTCGCATAGTTGTCGTAAAACCCGCCCGAGCTCGCACAGGCGCCCATCGATATCACCCACTTGGGTTCGTACATCTGCTCGTAGATTCTCTTCAGGACGTGGCCCATCTTGTAATTGATCGTGCCGGCCACCAGCAGGAGGTCGCTCTGCCTGGGCGAGAAGCGGACGACTTCGGCGCCGAAACGGGAAATGTCGAATACGCTCGATACCACTCCCATGAACTCGATGGCGCAACAAGCGGTGCCGAACGGAAGCGGGTAGAGCGAATTCCGCTGCGCCCACTTGCTCACTTCATCCAGACGGGTGGTGACGACGCCCGACTCGTTCCCGCGCACGCCCCGATCTTCTCCTACTCGAAGAGGAGCGCGACGAGGAAGAACTGAACGGAAAAACGCTTGCGGGGCTCGCCGACCGGATCGTTGCCGCATTCGAACGTCTTCGCTTTGTCCGGCGTCTCCTTTTTTGGGCCTATCATCGAGGAAAGAGCAAGGAGAGCGATGGGCACAATGACGGCCAGGCAGAAAAGCATCAGAATGGGCAGGTACTTCTGGACCAGTAACATCGCTTACGGTTTATGTCGAGTGCCGGGGTCGGTTTCGGAAACAACGGTATGCTCGATTTCAAATCAGCTTACGCCCCACGGTAGCCCCTTTATCGTGAAATGTCAAGCGATTTCGAATCGAGCAATGCTTATTTATCCTTATAAACAAATATCTTGCAAGAATCATGGGTTCGCAGAAGACAGGCCCCTCCGGGGCGAGGTTTCATGCGCTTACGTCTTGCGCGGAGCCGGAATGCTTGAGCAGGAGGAGAAAATCCAGCCCGAAGCGATGGAGCCCCGGCGCCATTTTCAGATAATCCATGGAGAGCCGCCAACGGTAGTAAAGCTCGGAATGCGCCCTGCCCACAGGCGGAGATATGCGGCCGCCGTCCTCTCCGGGCGCCCCGCCGGGCGCGGGATTCCTGGGCTCGTGGCTTGCCTTCCAATTTCTCTTCTTGGGCAGGATACCTGCGTTCCTCATTCCCCGCTTGAATCCGTGGGTCCGTGCCCGGACGGCCGTGAATCCGGCCGCTTCGATCATCCGGAGCAGGGTGCGCGCGGGGAAAAAGCAGATGTGGCCCTTGTGGCTGAATGCCGGCCTGTCCTCCTGCCGGTGGAATTCGAGCAGCCCCAGGACGTCGTTTGCGCCGTTCGGCACCGACAGGTGGAGAATGCCGTCGTGCTTGAGCATCCGCTTGCATGCCGCGAGAAGCCCCACGGGATCCCGGACGTGCTCCAGCACGTTGTTGACGTGTATATAATCGAAAGAGCGCGCAGGATAATCCGCTTCGGCCAGCTCGCCGCAGCGCACGTTCAGGTTGAGCTCCTCGCGGGCGTAGCGAACGGCGCTCTCGCCGAAGTCGATTCCATACACCTCCCACTGGGAGCGCATCTTGATGCCGTTGATGAAAAAACCGGCCGCACACCCGACGTCCAGGATTGCACCCGCGCCGCGAATGCGGGACAGCCGGCGGGCGAAGGCCATTCCTTTGCCTTCTTCCCGCCGCGGATCGAAATCGTAGTAGGAGGCGGAATAGCATCGCGCAAGCTGTTCCCCCGTCGGGAGCGGATCGCAGAAGAAGCACCCGCATAGGGCGCATTCGACGAGTTCGAATACCGCATCGAGCCCCAGGCAGATCCGGGCCCTCGGCGGACTCCCGCTCATCGAACCGCATACCGGGCAGGCATTCACGACGGCTCCTCTTTCATTTTCATCCTCTGACGTGATATAGTTGCGTACGGCGATAGTACCACATTCCGGCGAATGCGGAAGGAATTACCGATCGACATGTCATACTGCAAGAACCTTGGCATTTTCATCCATGTGCCGCCCGGAGGGGGCGCTTCTCCTGGATTCGCACCTCCGCTCTCCGAGCAGGAAGCGGCGAATCTATCCGCCGCTTTCATGAAGGATCTCTTGAATCGGATCGCCAGACTGAAAAAGACGACCGGGACCATTTTTTATCCCGACGAGGAAGGCGGCTTCGGCGCTTTCCCGGTGCCGGCTCACTTCTCGCTCGTCAGGCAGGAAGGAACATCGTTCGGCGAACGTTTGTATAACGCGTTCCGCCGGCTGCTCTCGGAGCAAGGACAGTACGCGGTCATGATGGGAACCGGTTCCCCCGATGTGCCGCTGCAGTACATCAAGCGCGCGTTTCTCAAGCTCAAGCACAAGGACGTGGTTGTCGGCCCCGGCACGGACGGAGGCTACTACCTGATCGGCATGAAATCTCCG
>JACQXT010000046.1:7197-12414 GCA_016208665.1 Chitinivibrionia bacterium
CTGGGGCGAGCGTTCCGTGCTCGAACGCACGCTCCAGACAATCGAGAAACAGGAATTGTCGCTGTCCCTCCTGCCGGTGTGGCACGCCGTGCGCGATTTCGAAGGACTCCCGCTTCTCTGCGCCATGATGCACGCCAGAGCCCTGGAGAAGAGCGGCCGCCTGCCGTGGACCGAGCAGGAGCTGAAACGGATATTCGAGAAGAAAGATCGGTAGCATGTTTCTTCCGCTGAAAGACATCAATCCCACCGCTCATGTTCCCGTCGCGACGCTGTCGTTGATCGCGCTGAATGTGCTGGTGTTCATCTACGAACTCGCAATGGGGCCCGAGCTGTCCCGGTTCGTCGCCGCCTTCGGAGTCACCCCCTATGAATTGACGCATGGGGTCGATCTCGTCGGCAGTTACGCCGATCTGCCCATCTCCCACGCGCAAGGACCGCCCCTTCTCCCCTTGACGGTGTTTTCTTCGATGTTCATGCACGGGAGCTTCCTCCATATTTTCGGAAACATGCTGTATCTGTGGATATTCGGAAACAACATCGAAGACATTCTCGGCCCGGTGAAGTTTATCCTGTTCTATCTTGCCTGCGGCGTGGCGGCCACGTTTGTTCATGTGCTGTCCCAGCCCTCTTCGATCGTGCCGACCATCGGCGCCAGCGGGGCCGTCGCGGGAGTCCTGGGAGCGTACCTGCTCATGTACCCGCGTGCGTACGTGTTGACGCTGGTGTTCGTATTCGTATTCATCCGCTTCGTCGCCCTCCCGGCCTCGTTCGTGCTCGTCCTCTGGTTCGTCGTCCAGGCATTCAGCGGCTTCACATCGCTCGGCGACGGAGTCGCATCGGGCGGGGTGGCCTGGTTCGCTCACATCGGCGGCTTTCTGGCGGGCATGCTGCTCATCAAGGTGTTGGCGAGCAGGACGATGCTCCGGCAGGTGGTGATGGAACCGCTCGTCGAACGGCTGTTCATCGACAGCGACTCGCAGTCGTCGCGCATGGCCGCAGCGGTCATCGCGCGATATCCCGAAGCCGCCGTCGTGCAGTGCGGCGAAGATGGGGCGCAGTTCGACGCGCGGAGCGCCGGCCCAGTACCGGAACGCTCGCTCTTCATCGCGCGCAACCGGGGAAGATTCATACGCCCCTTTCCCCTCCATCCCTGGCATCGCCGGGATGGGACCGGCGGGTGCGATTATAACCTGCTGCTCGGATTCAATTGCAGCGCGGCCTGTTCCTACTGCTTCACACAGGCCTACTTCGAACACCGCTGCCCGACGCTGTTTTCCAACACGGACGACATGCGCGACGATCTGAGGTCGTTTCTCGACCGCCGTCCGGATGCACGGGTATCGACGGGGGAATTCATGGACAGTCTCTGCCTCGACGAAGTCACCGGGACCACGGAGCGGATTCTCGAGCTTGTGCGCTCCTTTCCTCTGTGCGCGCTCGAATTGCGAACGAAAAGCTGCGCAGTCGATCACATGCCGCCCGCCGGCCATCCCAACGCAATCGCCGCGTGGTCGATCAATCCTTCCCGCACCATCCTCGATACGGAGGAGAGAACGGCCGGCTTTCGCGAACGCCTCGAAGCCGCGGGCAAGCTCCGCGCGAAGGGATACCGCATCGCGCTCAGGATCGATCCCATCATCATGAACGAAACATATCTGGACGCGTATGCGGCTCTCGCCGATGCGATCGAGGAGGAGCTGCCCTGGCGCCATGTCTCGGAAGTATTTCTGGGGTCGGTCCGCTTCGATAAGCGCATGCTCGGTCTTCTCGCGGCCGCAGGCGGACGGAGCGCGCTATTGAATACGCAGCTCATCTTGTGTCCCGACGGGAAATACCGCCCGCACAAGTTCGCGCGTGTCGCCATGTACAGACGTCTCGTAGCAGCCATTGCACGGCATGCGCCCGGCATTCCGATCCGACTCTCGATGGAACCGTCCTATGTGCACGACGCCGTTTTCGCCGAGCATAAATAGCGCGGGTTGCGCCGATGGGGCCCCCGTTTCGCGCAAGCAAGCGCGGCCTGCAACGGCCGTCACTCCTGATCGCTGCCCGTATTCATGAAGGAAAAACCGGGAATGCCCGACTGGCCGGGCGGCCGGACTGCGCCGTTCAGATGATGGATATCGCCGAGGAGTTCTATGCGCGGCTTCCCGAGAGGAAAGAGTATCTTGGTGATCGAACCGTTCCGGATCTTGAATCGCCACAGGTCGTCGAGTTTCATTCCCAGGAGACTCGTCAGGTAGGAGCAGATCACGCCTCCGTGGGTGAACACGACCGCGGTCTCGCGCGCATGCTCGGCGCGCAACCGCTCCATTTCACGCGCGATGCGCCTCCGGAAGGCGCGCAGCGTTTCTCCCCCTTCTATTCGCACCTTGGAAGGCCGGTGAAACCAGAGATCCACTTGATCGGGCGAATCCTTCTTGAGGTCCGCCGCCTTGACGCCTTCCCAGACGCCCAGGCGGATTTCCCTGAGCGAGTCCGTCTTCTCGACCGGGACGGGGCTTTCGAAACAGCCGAGGGCTATGGAACACGTATCGAAGGCCCTGACGGCCGAACTCGTCGCGGCGAACTGGATCGGGTGCTTCGCCAGCTCCAGGCCGACATAGCGAGCCTGCTCCCTGCCGAGCTCGGTCAGCCCCGAATCCAGATACCCCTGGATTCTCCCTTGCTCATTCCATTCCGATTCCCCATGGCGGACGAGGTACAATATCCGCATAGCGCTGCCTCCGGTAAAACGGTTCGTTCGACTCCGCCGGGTAATAATAATGAAACGGGGCCGGAGGGGCAAAAGAAATCACGAGAGTAAGAAATCCGCCGTTCGCGGTTTCTCAACCATGCTTTCCGCTTTACCGCCGCGCGCTCCAGGACTATATTTCTCCTGAAAAAGAAAAATTTCACCGAAAGGATGTTCCATGAGAACCGTTGCGCATATCCTTAAAGCGAAAGGGAACCTCATCTATTCGACCGCGCCTGAATCGACGGTGTACGACGCGCTCAGGTTGATGGCGGAGAAAGACGTTGGAGCCCTGCTGGTCATGAACGGCGATTCCGTCGGCGGTATTTTTTCCGAGCGCGATTACGCGCGGAAGGTGATTCTCAAGGGAAAAACATCGAAAGACACGCTGGTCAGGGAAATCATGTCGGAGAAGGTACTCTACGTGACTCCCGAGCAATCGCTCGAAGAATGCATGGCGATCATGACCGAGAAGCACATCAGGCACTTCCCCGTCATGGACGGAGGGAAACCGGCGGGGTTCATCTCCATCGGCGACGTCGTCAAAGGCGTCATATCGCAGCAGCAGTTCGTCATCGAACAGCTGCAGAAATACATAACGGGGGCCCGTTAGGTCGCTTTTCCCGGGGGCCGCACGCGTCGAGGCCCCGGCCCGGGTCGGGTCTTGCGCTTCCCGTCCCATTTCGATTGCCAAGGGGGATTCGAATGAGAGTATCTTTCATCGTGTCCGCGGTTCTGCTCCTAGGCGCCCTGCCGTTTGCCCGTGCGCAGGCCGAACCATGGAAACTCGGCATGGACGCGAGCGTCATGCTGAGCCAGAGCGCATATACGAACAATTGGATCGGCGGCGAGGCCGGGGCGATAACGTGGGTGAGCAACCTCAATTCGACGGCCGAGAAGCAGATCTTTTCGAAGGTGTTCAACAAGAACACGCTGAAGCTCGCCTTCGGACAGACCCACAAGCAGGACAAGATCACCAAGGATTGGAGCCGCCCCGAGAAATCCACCGACCTCATAGACTTCGAGTCGACGTTCCGCTTCACGCTGGGAAGCTTCGTCGAACCGATCGTCGCGTTCCGCGCTCTCTCTCAGTTCCTGGATTACGGCGCGAATATGGAGAAGAAATATATCAATCCAACCATTCTTACGGAAACGGCCGGTATCGCCAAGGTGTTCATCAAGGAAGAGAAACGCGAATTCATGACGCGCCTGGGTGCGGGCGTTCGCCAGGAGATCGATCAGAAACGCGATCCCCGCGTGGAGCACAAGGCGGGCCTCGAGCTGGTCGGCGATTTCAAGACCCCTCTCCTCGGCGACCGGATCGATTACACGAGCAAGCTGACCGTATTCCAGGGGTTTTACTACTCGGAAGCGGATCGGATCAAAGGATTGCCGGGAGCCAACGACTGGAAATCGCCCGATGTCAACTGGGAGAACATATTCACCGCGAGCATCACCAAGTATCTCATGGTGAATCTCTACACGCAGTTTCTCTACAACAAGCAGATCGACAAGGCGGGCCGCTTCAAGGAAACCCTGTCGCTCGGCCTCACGTTCAAGTTGATATAGCTTCAAACGGGCGGGACGCAATCGGATCCGCGGAAGAGTCCACGATCATGGTCCATCAGCACTCCCCAGGCACAAAGGTGCGTCCTCCAATCCCGCGGGAGCACGGAGCGTGGGGAATTCTGTGCGGGGCATTCCTGTCCGCCGCGGCCCGCACGGGCGACATAACGCCCGGCATGCTTGCGTTTCTTGCGGCGCTCGTGAGCTTCTACTTCTCGCGGCACGCGTTCCTGGCGGCGTTCGGAAAACGTCCCGTCCCCGGCGCGAAGGCGTGGTTCGCAGGATTCGCGCTGGCGGGGCTTGCCTGCCTCGTCGGCGCGGCCGAAATCGCCCGCTTCCGCCCTCTCCTCCTCTGGTGCATGCTTTGGCCACCCTTCTTCGCGGCGGAATGGATTCTCATCAAGGCGCACCGGCAGCAGACCCTCATCGCGCAGATTATCGGCACGGCGGGGCTGACGCTCGCCGCTCCTTTATCGTATGCGGTCCACAGCGCAGGCATGGTCCCGGACGCGCTCTTTCTCTGGTTCTTGAATATGGCGTTTTTCACGGGCCTCATACTGTTCGTTCGCTATCAAATCGCGCGGACGGGTGCGCGGGCCGCCCAGGATGGCGGGCGCAATCCGTATATGCTTGCACTTCTCCTTTATAACGCCGTCCTTGCCGTTGCCTTCTCGATCCTTGCTGTTGTTTCGAGCAAGAATGCAGGCGCGGGCATCGTGTTCCTGCCGTCGATTCTCCAGGCCTCGGCGGCCGCCGCCGGCATGCTGAAGATCCGCACCATCCGCCGCCTCGGATGGCTGCAGATGGCGCATACGGTGGTGTTCGTGGTCTTGCTGGGCTTGTCGAAATAACTGGAGCAGATGAAATGCGGCTTCCCGGGTTCAAGCCTCCGCACATCCCTTACCCACTCGATCACT
>JACQXT010000030.1:0-10990 GCA_016208665.1 Chitinivibrionia bacterium
GCGGATGCCGGGAACGTTTCGACGCATTTCTTCAGGCGGTTCAATCCGTACTCCCTGCCCGTTTCGTCGCGGGCATCCACGGCCCCGTCCGTATAAATGAAAAGAACGTCGCCGGGCGCCAATGTAACGGAGGCGTTTTCGAACGGTTCCTGCCCGGACACACCCAGGAGCGGCCCCGTCGAAGGCAGTGTCTCGAGCGCGCCGGAAGCGCGCTTGAGAAGCGGCGGTTCGTGTCCGCCGTTGGCGTATACGATCGTGGAGGACCCGGGTTCCAAAATCCCGCAGAACATGGTGACGAACATATCCGAGGAGCTGTACGCCAGCAGTTTCTTGTTCAATTCGCGAAGCGCATCGCCCGGCGTCGCGCAGCCGCCGCCGCATTCCCTGAGCAGGGCGCGAACCGTAGCCATGTAGAGCGCCGCCGGAACGCCCTTGCCCGAAACATCCGCGACCGTGAATGCGACGCGATCCCCGTCGAGCGGAAACACATCGTAAAAATCCCCGGAGACCTCCCGCGCGCTTCGCCACTCGGCGGCGAGAGAAAAGCCCGACACATCGGGAAGTTGCTTCGGAATGAAGCTGGCTTGAACCGAATGCGCGATGGAGAGCTCGCGCTCGATGCGCTGCTGCTGCCGTTTCGTCTGCTCGAACAGCTTGCCCCGCTCGATGGCGGAGGCGATCTGTTGGCCGACGATCGAAAGCAGTCTGAGATCCGAGCCCGAAAACAGTTCCCAATCCTTTGTCGCGATGTTGAGATTGCCGTGCGATGCATCCTTCGTGATCAGCGGCACCGTCGCATGGTAGAGGAAACCTTCGGATCCTCCCGCCTCCCGCTCGGCTTCATGCAGCCGGTCGCACTCGACCACGTTCACGGCGTGCGAGAGACGGCCTTCGCGCAGCAGCCTCTGGCAATAGCAATCGGGAGGACGCCGGAGGATGCGGCGGTCGTCCTGTTCGAGACCCTTCGGCAGATTGCAGCTCGACACGAGGCAGAAATCGTGAGGATTGTCCCGGGCTTCCACGCCGATGAAACCCGCGGTTTCCTTCCACAGCGATACCCAACCGGTTCGCAAGCCGAGGACTTCGAGGAGCCCCTTGAGCGTGGAATCGATCGCGCCCTTGAGGTCGGTGGATTGGTTGAGAATCTCGGAAATATGATAGAGCGTGCGGAGGCGATAGAGTTCTTTCGACTCGTGCGTGTCGCCGTCGTTCGTTTTGCGAAACTTCATCTTCGAGGGGTGCAGGATCAGCGGAGAAACCTGCAGCCGTTTGAAATCGTCCGCGCCGATCAGCCCTTCATCATGTATCCATGCGAAGAAGCGCTGCAGGGATTCTGCTTTTTGATGCATTTCGCCGCGGGACATCCCGTCGGTGCCGAGATGAAGCAGGTAGGTTCTGTAGTCGACGTCGCTGATGCGACGGGGGTCGAACTCGGCCGTGCCGCGGCCGACATACCAGGAGGCGAAGTCGCGCACATCGTCGACGACCGCGGCGTCGGAATGTTGGAAAAACGATGCGTATTGTTCGAGGGTCGGTTTCATATTTCAATATATATTCAAAGGATAGTTATACAAAATGAAATCGTGCCCGTAAATATTTTCCCCTGGCATATTCGACCGGAGCGCTGTCCCCTCGACCAATGGCACAGGGACATTCCCGCTTTCCCTTTCGATTCGATTATGGTATGACTTGAAAACCGGTTAGGTTGGTTAGGCTGCTTAAACCGGGCACACAGGTTGCGCGGCTCGACCCCGTTCGAAACCGGCCGGCGGCGTCGCCTATTTCGCAAGGATCAGACTATGAAAAGCCGTACATCCCCATTCATCGTTCTCGAGGGCCTCGACGGCTCTGGCACGACGACGCAGGCGAAATTGCTCCATTCCCACCTGGAGCATTCGGGAATCCGGTCCTGCCTCACGTACGAGCCGACAGACGGCCGGGCGGGAAAGCTTATCCGCGACATCTTGTCGGGGAAGCTCCGTTCCGCGAAGACGGGCTCCAAGGTCGTCCTGTCCGAACGGACGCTGTGCCTGCTGTTCGCCGCGGACCGCCTCGACCACACGGAGCACATCGGCCGCGAACGGAAACGAGGCGCGGCGATCGTATGCGACCGGTACATCCTCTCGTCCCTCGCGTATCAAACGCTCGACCCGGGCATTTCCCCCGCGTGGGTGATCGAGGTCAACGCAGGGTGCGCGAAGCCCGACCTCACTATTCTGCTCGATGTTCCCGTTCCGGAGTGCGCCCGGCGGTTGAAAAGCAGGAGAGGCGCGCCGACGATCTACGAGAAGCGCGCCGTGCTCGAAGCCATCGATTCGAACTATAGAGCCATGATCAAGCCGTACCGGAAGGAATTCGGCGCCGTCGTCGCGCTTGACGGCGCCGGGACGGTCGAAGCGGTGTTCGAAAGAATCCGGGAATCGGTCCGCTCGCGCCTCGGCATCGGATGACGTCATACGGTGCGCTGTTCCCCGCGGGGTTCGGCCCGTTCCCCCGGCGCTCCCGGACCCGCCAGCCGATAGACATGGAGTATCCTCTGGAGCGTCGTCAGCGTGGTGCTGATCGCAAGGAACACCAGCGCGACGATGAGCACGCTGCTCCCGAGCAGCAGCCCCAGGGTCAGGAGCGCTATTCTCTCGGGGCGCTCCATCATGCCGACCGAGCAGGACAATCCCAACCCCTCCGCCCTCGCGCGCGTGTAGCTCGTGAGCACCGAACCGGCAAGGGCGACCATGACGGCGGCGACGTGCGCCGGATGAAATCCCTGCGGGCGCGTGATGAAGTAGAGGGCGATCCCCCCGAAATAGGCGAATTCGGAAACGCGGTCGAGCGTCGAATCGATGAATGCGCCGAAGCGGCTCGTCATGTTTCTCCGGCGCGCAACTTCCCCGTCCATGACGTCGCAGAGACCCGACAGGAGAAGAAACACCGCACCCCAGCCGAGCGAACCTTGAGCGGTCCTCAGGGCGCCGTACAGGCTGAACAGAAGCCCGATCAGCGAAATGAGCAGCGGAGGGATTCCCAACGTCACCAGCCGCACAACGACCGGGTCGAGGACGCGCCGCGCGGCCTGTTTGAATTCCTGTTTATTCATCTGTCACGCCTTTCGTAACTGCCGTATATTTATCCGCCCCTTCGACGAGAAGGACGATCTCGCCTTTAACGGCCCGCCCTTCATAGAGCTCCAGCATCTCCCGCGCGGATCCGACCGAGACTTCCTCGTGGATCTTGGTGAGTTCCCTCGCCACCGCGCATCGCCGGCCGGGGAGGGTTTCCTGGACCGCGCGCAAGACCTTCAAGAGCCGGTGCGGGGACACGAAAAAAACCGCCGTGCGCCGCTCCTCGGCGAACGATTCGAGTTTTCTCCTGAGCTCGCCCGGCTTCCGGGGCAGGAATCCCTCGAACACGAAGGCGTCCGTGGGAAAACCCGATATCGCCAGGGCCGGAAGGACGGCGTTCGCGCCCGGAGCCGCCGTTACCCGTATCCCTTCCCGGAGAGCGGCCCGCACAAGATAGAATCCGGGATCGGAAATCCCCGGGGTGCCGGCATCGGAAACGAGGGCCAGGTGTTCTCCCTGTTTCATGCGCTCGACGATGCCGGGCGTAACCCGTTCCTTGTTGAAATCGTGGTACGATTCCAGCCGGTTCTTGATCTCGTAGTGCGTGAGAAGCTTTCGCGTATGGCGTGTGTCTTCGGCGAAGATGGCATCCGCGTTCTTGAGCGTTTCTATGCCTCTCAGCGTCATGTCTCCCAGATTGCCGATGGGGGTGCTCACGAGCGTGAGCGAGCCTGATACTGTCGGTTTGTCGCGCATGTGCATCGACCTGGCTTCTTCGCCGCGGGCGGGCTGAGGTGGGGCGTCACCGGGATTTCACCGCGCGCAGCACCTCTCCCACGAGCGCGATATCGCCTTCGTTCACATCCAGGTGCGTCACCATCCGGACGAGACCGGCGCCGAAGGGAATGGCGAGGATGCCCTTTTCCTTGAGCGAGGCGAGGAGCGCTTCGACCGTTCCCAGCCGCGGGTGGACGCGGAATACCACGATGTTCGATTCGACCGGATACGCCAGTTCCAGCCCGTCGACCGCCTCGATATGTCCGCCGAGCCGGCGCGCGTTCTCATGGTCGATGCGCAGGCGCTCGATGTGATTGTCGAGCGCGTAGAGAGCCGCCGCCGCGAGAATGCCGACCTGCCGCATCCCGCCGCCGAACATCTTTCGTTTTCGCCGGGCCTTCCGTATCGTCTCGGCGGTTGAGACCACGATTGAACCGATGGGAGCGCCCAGCCCTTTGGAGAAACACATGCTCACGGTATCCGCACACGATGCGTAGTCCGCGAACGATACGCCGCTCGCCATGACGGCGTTCGCCAGGCGGGCGCCGTCCAGGTGTACGATCAACCCGCAGCGGCCGGCCAGGCGCTTGATCGCCCGCATCTCTTCGATCGGGTACACGCGTCCTCCCGCGCGGTTATGCGTGTTCTCGATCGCGATGATTTTCGTGACGGGATGGTGGACGTTGGCGGCGCGGATGTGAGGCTCGATCATCTCCGCGGTGATCATCCCCCGGTCTCCGTCGAGAGGATTGACCTGGAGTCCGGAGAGCGCCGCGGCGGCCGCCACTTCATAATTGAATATGTGGGACTGCCGGTCGAGAATCACCTCGTCGCCCGGCGACGAGATGCTCGCGAGCGCGACCTGGTTCGCCATCGTCCCGCTGGGGACGAAGAGCGAAGCTTCCTTTCCCATGAGCGCCGCGACCCGTTCTTCCAGGGCGATCACGGTCGGGTCGTCGCCGAATACGTCGTCGCCGACGGCGGCTTCCGCAATCGCACGCCGCATCTGCGGCCCCGGCCGCGTAACGGTATCGCTGCGAAGGTCGATAATCCTCGCCATCACCTGTTATTCCTGAAGTATGGAGGAGTGCCCTTGCGCAGAGCCTGTGCAATCGGTACATGCCAATCAGGCATTGGAGACCATGTCTTTAAGCTCTTTTGAAACCTTGAAAATCGGGACCTTCCTGTCGGGGACAGGGACCGGATCGCCGGTTCGGGGATTGCGAGCCATTCTCGATTTTCTCGCTTTCACCTTGAAGGTGCCGAAACCGCGAATCTCATAGTGGTTCCCGCCGGCGAGAGCCTGTGAGATGGACTCGAGAAACTGATCCGTTGCTTGCGCCACGTCTTTCTTCGTCAATCCAGTTTTTGTAGCGATATCTTCAACGATCTCGGCTTTAGTCATGACACCGGTCCTCCTTTGATAGAAGTCACTACAACCGCTTAACAAGTATCGCATAACTTACGAAGAGTCAAGGATTTTTTAGGGTGCCGCCTGGAAGTATTCCGGGCCCGAACCGGCCGTCCGCCGGCGATTCTCCGCGAATAAGAACTCATTTTGCATTGTCTCTGCAATACGCGACTCGCTGCGCCGGTACTCACGAGCAATCTTGAGGAACAACGATGAACACATGGCCTGCCGCCGCACATTGAAGCTCGCGGCTCGAATCGCAAAAGAGCGCGCCGGTATGCGGCAAACTCTCTTTTCAACGAAGTGTAAGATAATTGGTACACCGCTTGCTGAACCGACGTCGTGCTGCGGGGTAGTCGCCGCTAACGCTCAACTCTTGACACCGTACTATCTCGCGGCCTTTTTTTCCCCCAAGCTGAATAACAGAAACCCCTCCCCGGCACCGGAGGGGTTATTCTTTTGTGGGCGGCGGCTGTGCTTGCCGCGAGACCGCGCCGCCGATGGACTCCCGCTCAGTGCGTTATGTTGCCCAGGAAGGACGGGTGATCGACGAACCATTCGCTCGGGAAGGACGGGTGGTCGACGAACCTTAGGGCGTTTCGCACTCTGGTGAGGAGACCACCCATCCTTCCCGAGCCAGCGCGCCCCTACAGCACACGCACCGCCGCGTTGACGAGATCCACCATATTATAATAGATCAAACGGATCGGCACCGAGATGATGCCCCCCACCACTCCCGTCCACATGAGTATGATAAGGATGAAAAAACCGTAGGGCCGTATAAAGGCCAGCGCTTCTCCCATCCGCGGCGGCAGAAACCTGAACAGGATCCAATGGCCGTCCAGAGGGGGCACCGGGATGAGATTGAATACTCCGAGGACGCTGTTGATGATGATGAGGCTGCTGAACAGGATGTCGAAACCGGCAAGCACGCCCCCGCCGCTCTCCATGAGGACCGGCACGTGCTTGAACAGGACCCGGACCACACGATCCATGAAACGGTTCCAAAAACAACCAGCATGAAGTTGGACGCGGGGCCGGCCGCCGCGACATACGCGTTGTGCACGAAGGGATTCCGGAGGTTCGCCGGATTCACGGGCACCGGCTTGGCCCACCCGATGAAGGGGATGTGGCTGATATGCGCCAGGAGAGGAATGACGACGCTTCCGATCGGATCGATATGCGGAATCGGGTTGAGGGTGATGCGGCCGGCGTACCGCGCGGTCGGATCCCCGAAATGTTCCGCGACGCGGCCGTGGGAGGTCTCGTGCACGACGACCGAAAACACGAACACGACAAACCCGATCAAGGCTTCGATAATTCCGTTCATATCACTCCCATCTAGCGAATGCGAAGAATCCGGTGGCACTGCGGGATGACGCGCACGCGGGCCAGGCGTTTCAGGGCCGTCCGTTGAAGCCCTTGAACGCGTTCGACGAGAGCTCGCGCGCCGCCTCCGCTCGAAAACAGGACTCCGCTCTCGGGTTGCAGCACCAGCGGAATGGTATCGTCGACGTCTGCGATCGTTTCGACCGCCATTAAAAATTCATCATCGCGCGTGTTCATGTCAATAACGACTTTCACGAAAAGCTCTTTCCCTGCCGCCGCGGCCAGAAACGCCCGGTGCTCGCTCCAGTATGCCCTCCCGGTTGCGGAAGGAAGCTTGATATCCATTGCAACCACGTCGATGTGTCCGGAAACGGCTTCGAAGCCGGCGGCATCGACGCCGTTCGTGTCCAGATGAACCCTGAATCCGCGCTGCCGGAGCGACGCCGCGAGCGAGCTCACGAACGCGCTCTGCTCGAGGGGTTCTCCTCCGGTGATGCTGGCCGACGAAACGGGCCCGAACGAGGCGGCCAGATCGGCCGCCGCTTCCGCGGCCCGGGGGACGGACACGGGATTCGGAATCCGCGTTTCATCCGGGCCGTAAACGACGCACCACTCGGTCCTTCGTTTGCTGAAAGCGGTATCACACCATACGCATTCGAGCCCGCAGCCCGCCGTGCGTATGAAAACCTGCCGTTCGCCCGCATACAGGCCTTCCCCTTGCAGGGAGCAAAAGAGTTCCGACAGCCAGCCGCCGGGCGCCGTATCGCCGGATGCGTTCATGGCACCGTCCGCACCTTTGTCTCCGCGTGGGCGCAGCCGGCCAGTTCGGCTCCGTAGCGTGCGAGGAGATCGTCCAGGAGATTCGCCGGATCCACACCCAGCTCGCCGAGCCCGACGGCGGGGACCGGCGCTCCGGCGGGATCGACGTTGATGCCCATGTGAATCAGGCAGGAGTCGCTCGACGGAGCCGCGATGGATACCGTCAGCTTGCGGCCTCCGGCGTATAGATCGTCCCCGCTCCTGGATATTTCGATCCCCTTCCCCGCGAGAACTTCGGCAAGGAGGCACGCAAGGATGCGCTGGCGGAGAACGGCGTCCCTGAGCGAGCAGCCGGGATGCTCGATAATGACATGCGCCATGGAAGCGCTTTCGATGTGCGCTCCCGCGGCCGCATCCTCGAGATCGACGAGATCGCCGGTGGCGACGAAGCACGGGCCCGTGAACCCCGCCGCGGCGTCTCCGCCCAAGCCGGTTTGCTCCGCAACCCACCCGCTCCTCAGTTCGGCGCCCGAATACCGGACCGGCGCATCGAGAATGGCATACCGGAAATTCATTTGTTATCCCGTCCCCTCATGCCATCGGCCGGCCCGCCTTCGAATTGCAGCACCGGCCGCTCTGCAGGCGGCAGCGAGAGGCGCGCGCTCTTCAAGCGCGCGCACGACGGACACGTCCCGCACATGATCTCGCCGTCGCTGTAACAGCTCCATACGATCGACAGCGGCGCCGAGAGATTCATGCCCATCGATATGATTCGAGCCTTCGTCATGTCCTGCGTGAAGCTCACGACCTTGACTTTGTTCATCGTCGAGAGCGCCAGGCAGCGGTTGAGCCGCGCCGCGTATTCTCTCCGGTTATCCGGAAAGTCCTGCGCTTCCTCGAGGTTGAATCCCGTTACGACATAGTCGCATGAGCATGATTCCGCGAACGCGGCGGCCGTGTTGACGAAGACGCCGTTTCTGTTCGGAATCCATACGGCGCCGATCCCGTCATCTCCCGGCCCGCCCGCGATCGCATCCTCCCGGCGCGCCGCTGAGGAGACCATCCGCGGGGGGCAAAGATCCCGGAGCCATTCGAGTTCGATTTCTCTGAACGGAATCGAGTAGAAATTCACGGCTCCGAGCGCCGCGCGGCGCTCGCCCTGCAACGCGCGCTGGCCGTAATTGAAGAACAGGACCAGACGAACATCGAGTTCCCTGACGGCGCACGCCAGGGAAACGACGCTGTCCAGGCCGCCGCTGACGAGCGCAATCGCCCGTCCGGATCGAGCAGTGCTCATGAAACGATGCTCCCTGTTTGCGTGATGGACGATGTGCGGCAGGTTCATTCTTCGTACGAAACGAAGCTCTCGGGGCCCTCCCAGACTTCCACGCGCTCCAGCTTGCCGGATGAAACGGCCGCGGAGCCCTTTTTCAGTATCAGGAAAAACTCCCGCACGAGATTCTCCGCCGTCGGCCGCAATGCATCGAACGGAGCGGCTTCATTCAAGTGGGTATGGTCGAATCTGCTCCTGATCTCGGCGTTCAGAAGGGCCTTCAGGTTCGCGAAGTTGTCTCCCATACCCTTGTCGTCGAGCCGCGTGTACGACCAGCTCGCCTTGACCTTCCAGGTATGGCCGTGGAGCCTGTCACAGGGGGGGCAATCCGGCAGTATATGCGATGCCGAGAAACTGGTTTCAACGGTAATCGTGTACTTCCCGCTCAAAACCACCGTCCTGCTCAGAATATTCGATGAACGATACTGCGCCTGTACCGTCATGACTGTACCGATTCCGGCGCTTCGTTGCAACATCTAAACGCCCGCTCCGCCGCACTCCGCCGCCGGCGCGTCCATCCGATGCAATTTGCATACGTGTGGATGAAATGCAGCCTCCCCGGAGCCGCCTACGGTCCGCCGGCATTGCGGGGGCGTTCGGGAACTGCGTATAACGTTAGTAATTGCAACACATTATATTCCAGCAGCGCTCAAGACTTTTCGCCGCGGTCTGGTACACGATTCGCTTATGTATTTGGAATGCATCTCATATCAAGACCGATGCTGCGGCATATGCTTTAGTAACCAGGCGAAAGAGCGCGCACCATGGACAATAAAACTGCGTCTGCGTTGGAGAAGGTTCTGGCCCTCAAGAGCAAGGGCAATTTCACGAAGGCGATCGAAAAACTGGAGGACCTGATACGCCGGAGTCCGGAGAACCCGGATCTGTACATCGAGGGCATGGACCTGTGTCTCGAATCCGGCGAAACGCTCAAGGCTTGGTCGTTCTTCAAGGCCGCCTCGTCCGCGGGTCCCGCGTGCGGCGATAAGATCTGGACGTTCGCCGCGGAGAAGGCAAAAACCCAAAACGATCTCGTGCTCGCAAAGCTTCTCATGGAACATGCGATCCGGAGGCGCGACCTCGAATCCGGCAGGCAGGTGGCGTGCAATCTCGAGAATCATTCCGCGAAAGAGCTTCTCAAGAGAATCCAGGTCAAGAAGAAGTCCCTTCAATCGAGCCTCGGCGGCGGCGCGCCCAAAGGCGATCTCCTGGTGAACATATTCTCCGAAATTCTCCTCCTTCTCAGAGTGGGCGGAACCAAGGAGGCCGCCGTACTGTTGGTCCATACCCTCGAACAGAAGTCGATCGAGACCGACATACTGGAACCGTTTCTCGTCAATTTGGATAAGTCATTCCCCGGCAGCAGCTCATTCAATTACGCCCTGGGCTGCTGTTACAGCATCTCCGAGAAATACCGAAAGGCCGTTCATCATTTCAACGCGAGCATTCGCGCCGACCGGACGTTCCTCGACGAGATCATCGATCGAATCGCGCTCATGCGGCGCACGGACCGGCCGCTGCCCGAAGACCTCGAGATGGTGCTTGCGGAATCGTTCCTGATGAAGGGCGCCCTGGAGAAGGCGGCGGAACTGATGATGCACGTGCTCGGCCAGCAGCCGGAACGGGCGGCCCTGGTGTTCGATCTCGCTTCGCGCTATGGAGGCGATCACACCGCCGCGGGCGAACTGGACTATGCGTATATAGAGGCGGCCATATTGGCCAAGCAGAACACGAGGGCCGTGGAGCGGATACGGGCGATCCATAACGACGGGGCCCGGACTGCCGGACTCATGGATTGTCTCGAAAGAAAATACACGGAACATCTTCT
The DNA here is from genome assembly GCA_016208665.1 of Chitinivibrionia bacterium. Taxonomy (GTDB): domain Bacteria; phylum Krumholzibacteriota; class Krumholzibacteriia; order WVZY01; family WVZY01; genus JACQXT01. The sequence continues at coordinate 10,497 of JACQXT010000030.1, forward strand.
GCCGTCGGATATCATGATCGTCTACGGAGACATCGCCCTCAAACACGAGATGTTCGAGCGCGCCGCCTCCGTTCTGGCCGACGTCGCCGACATGTCGCCCATCGATGTTCCCATTGTTTGCCGCCTTCTCGACCCGCACCGGCCGCGCGCGCAGGCGCTGGACGGCTTGTACGAACGCTTATCGAAGGAGATCGGCGATTCGAACGACTCGAGCGTGCCGGACGAATCGGAGGGCCCGGAAATTCAAGTGTTCGAAAAGACCGAATTCCGTTTTACGACCGATCGGGAACCGTCCGCGTCCCCGCCCGGCGAGGGCGCCCAACCGCCGGAGGCGGCACCGTTCGGACTTCGACCGAACGGCGAATCCGAGGAAGTGAGGTCCCTCCCGCGGGAGAGCCCCTATTGCGCCCGGGAATTGACGCTCACGGATGATTTCGACGCGCGCTACCGGGCATTCCTCGAGGGGCGCATGGAAGACGCGGACATCATTTCGC
>JACQXT010000030.1:11002-11551 GCA_016208665.1 Chitinivibrionia bacterium
CTCCTGAGAATCAAGACCGACCACCCCTCGTTCCGGGTGATCGAACGTCTATTGCAGCATACCTGCGAGGACTCCATGGAGCGCCGGGATTCCGGAGCGATCGCGCTCGAAAAGACGGGCCATATCGATTGAACTACATACCGGGAGGATAGCAATCATGAAACTGTGTCCATTCATATCCCATCTGCAGAGAGAAGAGCGGTCCGAGGTGCTCACCATCGAATCGGCGGAAAAAAACAAGAAGGCGCAGAGAAGCGCCGGCGGCGCCGCCGCATTCCGAGGCGACGAGACCGGCGCCGCGGGGTCGGTCGCGGCGACGGCGGTGATCTCCGCCGCGGGCTCCAGCGAATCCGCCCTCCGGGCCTGCCTGAGGGATCCGTGCCGGTTCTACCTTCCGGACGAGAGAACGTGCGCCTTCGAATCCATGCTCGCTGCGATGAAGACCGTTGCCGCGCGGCAGCCGGACGCCTCCCGTCCGGTCGACCCCGCGTCTCCGCGAATATTGAAGGAGATCGACAAGCTCTGGAAATTCGAGACGAAGAGCGTGAC
>JACQXT010000031.1 GCA_016208665.1 Chitinivibrionia bacterium
TAGTGCTTTATTAAAGTTGTTTGTGCGGAGACTTGTCGGATGCGGCGCGTGAAGCTTCTCGACCAGTTTTGCCATCGAGTGTTTCAAATGTCTTTCATTTGACCAAATAGATGGAGCATGTCACCTCGTAGGTGTCATCCGGAACCGCTCCCGTCACCAGCATTTTCGATTCATTGCCAAAGATCGGGAATTCGGTGAGCACGGAGATGAGTGTGGTGCTTTTGGAATACACCTTCTTGCTTTCGATCTCCACAGAGCCTCCAGGAAGTTCATGGCACCATGAGAGTTCCACGAAATTGTTGCCGGTTAATTTCCCCTCATTGTCGCGCGAATTCTTGGGGGTGAGTTGGTAGAATACGCGGGCGGACTTGTAGCCTTCCGTCTTGACGCCTTTATAGTCGGAGAGACGGACTTCTCTTAACCGTCCATCATCCTTGTCTTTGCCGACAACTAATAAAGCTTTCTGGTTGTCAAGGACTAAAAAATCGGTGTCTCTGGCCATCAGCGTGGATACTGCCGCGCAGGCGAGAAATACTGTCAATAGCGTCCTCATATCATGCCTCCTTCTTGTGTCTCATTGTGTTGGCAAGCTATTTACCCGCACCTGCGTCGTGTCTCTGGAGCGGCGGACCTCGCTGCAACCTCTCGCCACATTTCACATATCACATCTGGCAACCAATAGCAAAGCGGGGGCGTGAACCTTACAGGAAATTCAGGGTTTCTTAAGTTGTTTTTCCCCTTTGTGGAGATGAGATTGTGTACATGCGCATACTCATTGTGGAAGACGAGAAGAAGGTCGCCAAAGCCTTGAAAACGGGGCTTGAGGACGAGCAGTTCGAGGTCGTGCTTTCGGAAACCGGGGAGGATGGCTACTTCCTCGCCAGTTCTGGATCGTTCGACCTCATCGTGCTTGACATCATGCTGCCGGGGCGTTCCGGCCTGGAGATTCTTTCCGCCCTTCGCAAGCAGCAGATAGGAACTCCCGTCCTGCTCTTGACCGCCCGCGGCACTGTCGAAGATCGAGTGCGTGGGCTGGATGGGGGGGCGGATGATTATCTGACCAAGCCGTTTGCGTTCGCGGAGCTGCTGGCGCGCATCCGCATGCTGCTGCGGCGCGGGCGGCCGAACGAGATCTTGCGATTCAAGTGCGATGGCCTGGAGATGGATCTGGTTACGCGGAAGGTTGTCCGTGATGGCGTACGGATCGAACTGACGCCCCGCGAGTTCGAGCTTTTGGAGTTTCTGCTTCGTCAACAGGGACAAATCGTTTCACGAGAGATGTTGGCGTGTGACGTCTGGCGTGAGCCACATCGAGTTGTCACTCTTGACAACGTCATCGACGTCCACATCGCTCGTTTGCGGCAGAAGGTCGATCAGCCAGGCCAGCTCAAGCTTATCCATACCGTGCGTGGGGCGGGGTTCGTTCTCGGGGAGACCGAGCCATGATGCGAAAGAGCATCCGCTGGCGCTTGACGCTGTGGTATGCGCTGTCGCTGGCATGCATCCTTTTCCCCTACCGCGGTTGCGTGTACGCGCAGATTGTCCCTTCGCTTTCCCGCCACCGGCCCCCGCTATCCCGAGCACACACATGCGCTACAAGACGATTTCCCGCTCGTTCGATGGCAACAAGGTGTCGATTCGCTTAGGCATATCAGAGGTCCAGATGTAGGAATGCCTGTCCCATCTGCTGTTGCTGATGGGGTTCGGGATACCGCTGACGGTGCTGCTTTCGGTGTTCGGCGGCTGGTGGTTGGCGGGACGGGCCTTGTCGCCGATCGGGCAGATGGCCAACCAAGCCACGCGCATCTCCGCGGAGAATCTTTCCGAACGGCTGCCGGTTGCGGAGCCTCGAGACGAGTTGAGCCGGCTTGCCATGGTTTTCAACGACGCCTTCTCCCGACTGGAGCGCTCATTCGATCAATTGCGCCACTTCGCTGTTGACGCCTCCCACGAGTTGCGGACGCGGCTGTCCGCATTCTGGCCGAGCCGGCGCTGTTGCGGCAGGCGTTGTGCAACTTGCTGGACAACGCAATAAAGCACAGTCCCCTAGGCGGTGAAATTCGCATGACGGTGGCGAACAAGGGGGGGAAGCCATTCTGGACGTCACTGATGCCGGACGCGGCATTTCTGCGGAGCACCAACCCCATGTGTTCGAACGGTTCTACAGGGTCGACACATCACGCTCCCGGGAGATGGGCGGGGGCGGCCTTGGACTGGCAATCACTCGATGGATTGTCGAAGCGCACTCCGGCCGCATCGAGCTTGAAAGCTCCGAGGGCAAGGGGTGCACGTTCCGGATCGTTCTGTCAGCCTACAACCCGAATTGATCGGAAGTTTGGGGAGGGGGTTACAGCCAGTTGCGTTTGTTGGTGATGTAGGTGGCGACGAAATCCTCGTCGGTTTTGGCGAGGTAGATGATTCCCTCGATAAGTCCGATACCACCCGTGATGGGAATGAGGCATCCGCAGGTGAGCAGGGAGGCGCACAGAAGGATGGTGCCCTCGGGGATATAGCCGAGGATAAACTTATGGATGCCGAGCCATCCAAAGAGGATCCCACAGATTCCCGCATCGATCTTCTTTTCCGCGCCGGGTGGTGACGTCATGCCCTACTCTGTGAATATGCTAAAACTTCAATCCGTTCTCAGTCCGCGGGATCCTTCGTCAGTCTCCTGATATCCTCGACCCCGACCTCGAATATTTCCGCGAGGGGTTTCTCCAGGATCGACCACCGCCTGCGCTCCTTGCGGATGACCTCGATGCAGTTCCAGATGAACACATTGTCCCACTCGATGGCTGGTATATCCTCTATCCCCTTTATGATCGGATTGAACGGCTGGTCGCTTGACTCATGCTTGAAGACCCCGGCCCTGAATATGGAATAAAGCAGTTTGAAGACTGGCTCCGCCTGCCTCCCGTCCGCCCGCGCAAGCTCCTCCACGTCATGGCTCAACTCGAAAAGCTCCACGGCCCCCTGCGTCCTCAACCGCTCGTCGAGCCTGTCCGCGGCGTTTTCGAATATCAGTTTCCTGTCCGCAATGCGGGGAAGGGGGCATTTCAGCTTGCTCTCGAGGAACCCGAGATACATCGCCTTGGCCTTGCCCTCGTCGCCGACTCCGATGAGACGATCCTCCCGCGCGGTCTCCAGTATCCGTCCCGAGTCGCTGGTGGGGAAGATCAGAATGTCGCTTCCATGAGCCTCGATCCTCACGACCCCGGCCTTCTCGGCCGCCGCCGCCACGTCTCTGAAGGATCCCGCTCCGGCGAGCCGGGGATCGAAGTCGGGCCTCATCTGCCGCAGAATCGGCACGATCTTCGCTCCGAACGGCCTGCCGCCCCGCCGGACGACAACGTCCGCCGCCTGGCACAGAAGCTTGATGTAGTCGTCCATGATCGAGGGATCGCCCTGCCGCGACGGCGTCTCCTGCGAGGCGTCGTCCTCGAACATGGTCGAGTAGTAGAGGAAAATGTCGCAGCTCCTGACGTACAACTGGTTCGTCGTGTCGGGGGACGTGCCGATGCCGATGACGGTCTTGCCCAGTTCCCGGAGTTTGGAGGTGAGGGGGGCGTAGTCGCGGTCCGAGGCCACAATGGCGAAGTGGGTGATGTCGGGGTGGGTGAACCCCGTCGAGAGGGCGTTGACCGTCAGGGCCATGTCCGCCGTGTTCTTGTGCTTGGTCATGTAGGGGATGTCCTCGAACGAGCAGAGGCTCTCCTGGAACATCCTCCTGATCTGATTGCGGAGCTTCCAGTCGTTCTTGCAGGCGGCGTCGAGGTCGCCAAACGCCCTTCGCACCGTGATGCGGCCTATCTCGAGGAGTTTCTCGATGATGGGCGCGAGATCCACGGGCAGCCCGACGTCCATCGCCGTGTTGATGAGATTCTCGGCGTCCACGAAAAGGGCTATGCTTGGCGGGCGGGGTCTTCCGTTGTCTTGATCAGAGGACATTCGTCATTCTCCTTCCTTAAGTCGTATCAGGCTCCGCGCTATGGATCGCGCGGAAATCCGGGTTATGCCATAACCTTTACTGTTCTATGTCTGTGGCGTTTGATAAATCCGAAACTCGAAGCACGAAATCCGAAACAGCGGGAA
>JACQXT010000036.1 GCA_016208665.1 Chitinivibrionia bacterium
CTCACGCCGTCGACGGCCTTGAGATTTCCGACGACCCTCGAGAAAAAACCGCTTCGAATCGGGTAATATTTTTTCAGTTTCTCGACCCGGAGCAGCGTAGTGCCGATATTCGTCTTTTTTTCAGCGACCGTTTCCGTAGCTATCATGATCCATCCTGCTGTGAATTTGTTTCCGGGATTCCTTTCCAGCATCGCACCCGGTGCCCCGGAGAGACCTCCCGCAGTTCGATCGACTGGTTGTCGCACTGATACTCGGCGTACTTGCACCTGTCGGAAAACCGGCATCCCGCCGGATACTCGGATGGGTCCGGCACCTTGCCGGGTATCACGGTCAGCCGTTTTCCTTTCACCGCGAGGCGGGGAATGGACGATTTCAGGCCGATCGTATAGGGATGGAGCGGATGATGAAACACTTCCAGGACATCCCCTATTTCCATCACCTGTCCCGCGTACATCACCACGACGCGGCGCGCGGTCTCGGCGATGACGCCCAGATCGTGCGTGATGATCAAAATCGCCATGTTGAATTCCTGCTGCAGGCTCCTCAGCAAATCAAGAATCTGCGCCTGGATGGTGACATCGAGGGCTGTGGTCGGTTCGTCCGCGATGAGCAGCCGGGGATTGCACGAGAGCGCCATCGCGATCATCACCCGCTGCCGCATGCCCCCGCTCAGCTGATGAGGGTAGGATTTCACGCAGCGTTTGGGATCCGGAATCTTCACCCGGTCGAGCATTTCGAGCGTGCGCTCCTCGGCTTTGCGCTTGTTGACGCGCTGATGGAGCACCACCGCTTCCTCGATCTGGTACCCGCAAGTGAACACCGGATTCAGGCTCGTCATCGGTTCCTGGAATATCATGGAGATCTCGTTGCCCCGTATCTTCTGCATCTCCTTGTCTTTGAGGGCGGTCAAATCCTGTCCGAGGTAGAGTATCGCCCCTTCTTCGATGCGGCCCGGTGGAGTCGGAATCAATCTCATGACCGACAGCGCCGTTACCGTCTTGCCGCACCCGATTCGCAGCATAGCACTCAGCACTCTATGAATAACATACTGTCCCGGTCAACAAAAAACACGCCCTATCCCCGCTTCCCATTCCACACGTACTCATATGCCGGCCTCTCTCGGCTCCATAGCATCTCTGAGTCCGTCGCCGAGCAGGTTGAGCGATATCACCGCCGCGACGATCGCCAGACCCGGGAATGCGCACACCCACCAGGCGGAGAGCAGCACCTCGCGCCCTTCGAACACCATGTTCCCCCAGCTCGGCGTCGGCGGCTGCACGCCGATTCCCAGAAACGAAAGCGTCGACTCCAGGAGAATGATGCTTCCCGATTGAAGAGTCGCCGCAACGATAACCGGCCCGAGGGCGTTCGGCAGGAGATGCCTCCACACGAGCCGGATCCGCGATATTCCCGAGGCGACGGCCGCCTGCATATATTCCTTTCCCTTGATCGACATGACCTCAGCCCGCACCAGGCGGGCTATTCCCATCCAGCTCGTACAAGCAATCACCATGACAATCATGCCGTATGAACTCGAGAAAAAGGCCACGAGCAGGAGAACCAGGAGCAATCGAGGAAATGCAAGCAAGCCGTCGGTGAACCGCATCAAGAATTCATCGAGGGCGCCTCCTGCGTATCCCGCCGCCGCGCCGACCAACACCCCCAGCGACAATGCTATGACAACGGCGGCGATCGCGACTCCGAGCGATATTCGCGCGCCTGCAAGCACGCGGCTGAAGATGTCGCGCCCGAATTTATCCGTACCCATGGGATGGGACGGCGAGGGTCCCTGGTATTGCGAGATAGCCGATCCATTCTGCACGTCCGGATCGCACGGCGCAATCACGGGGCCGAATGCCGCCATGAGGAGAATCGCCAGAATGCCCGCCGTGCCCGCAACCGCCGTTGCATTGGCCGAAAACCGTTTCGCAAATCGAGAACGTCTCGATTCGAATCTGCGGTTTAAAGCCGGCGCAACCGTCGCGCCGAAGTAAAGCACACACATGACCGACAGGATCATTGCGGCGGCTGTTTTTCCGCCTTCCGCGCTTCCCGCCAACATGGCGCCGAAACGGCCTGCCCTCGCTATCAAGAGCAGAAGACATAAGTAGAAGAAAACGCTGAAGATGAGCGATACGCCTCCCCGCTTGAAAGCGGCTGTCCCGGGAAGAAACTCCAGGACCTTTTTCCTGCTCGGCATATGTTGGCGGATGCTCTGCATTATTTAACAACCATCAATGAGTTAATCTGTCTTGTTTCCTTTACACACTGCAAGTTTTATGCGAGGATTCGCGATTCCGTAAAAAATATCGCTCAGCAGGCTGCCGGCGATCACCATACATGCGCCGATGAATGTCGCAGCCATAATAACAGGATAATCCCTTGAAAATATAGCGTCTACGGTAAGAGCCCCCATACCCGGCCAGGCAAAGATCTTTTCCACGACCACGGATCCGCCGAGGAGAAACGGGAAGCTGAGCCCCATGACGGTCAAGACCGGAGCGAGGGCGTTCCTGAAGGCATGAATCCAGAGCACGCGTCCACTCGAGAGCCCCTGCGCGCGGGCGGTGCGTATATAATCTTCCCCGAATACATCGATCAAGCTGCCGCGCGTAAAACGGGCGAGCCCTGCGGCGCCCCCGAAGGCCAGAACGAAGACCGGCATCGCCATATGGAGCGCCCTGTCTTTCAGCAGCAACCAGCCGGACGGCTCGAGATGCAGCGACCCCATATTTGCAGCCGGGAGCAACCCGAGCTTCAAGGAGAACAGCGCTATCAGCAGGTATGCGAGGTAGAACGAAGGAATCGAATAGAATGCGAGAAACGCAAGCATCAGAGACCGTTCGGTGCGGGTGCCGCGGCGGGCGGCCATGAGCATTCCCAATCCGATGCCGAGCAGAATCTGGAGCCCCAATGCAAGAACCGTGAGCTGGAGCGTCCGCGGGACCGTCTCCCTGAGGATGGCGGCCACCGGCCTGCTCTCGGAGAAGCTGACGCCGAAATCGCCCTGCAGGAAGTTCCAGATCCAGCGCCCGTACTGTTCGAGCAGCGATTTATCGAAACCGAACTGCTGGCGAACGCGGGGTATCAGTTCCGGATCGACCTCGGGACTGTAGTACCTGTTCAAGGGATCGCCGGGGGCCAGGCGCGCGGCGAGAAAGGTGAGTGTCAGGGTAATGAGGACAAGAACCCCGGCGGAAAGAACGCGGCGCAGGATAAAACGTGCCATGGGATACACGGTGCCTCGCGGCCTGTTCGTTCTCCCGAGTCCTGCGAGGCAAAGTCTCGAGCGGCCGGGTTATCACGCCCGTTCGAGTCTTCCTTCATCATTGCAGGGGCGCGGCGACGACAGGCTGCCTGTTGGCGCTCACCTCGTCAAGCCTCCTCACGGGGCAGGAATACGGCGCGCCGGCGAGCAAACCGGGATTCTCCTTCGCTTCGGCCACGATCTGCTTCATGACGGCGACGAAACGATCCAGAGTCTCCTTGCTCTCGGTCTCCGTGGGCTCGACCATCAACGCTTCCGGCACGACGAGCGGGAAATAGATGGTAGGAGCGTGGATGCCGAAATCGAGCAGCCGCTTTGCCACGTCGAGCGTTCTCACCCCGCAGGCCTGTTTCAAATCCTGTCCCGAAGCGACGAACTCGTGCATGCACCGCGTGCCGTACGGGATCGGAAATAGATCGGAGACGGCTTTCGCCAGGTAGTTCGCATTGAGGTTCGCCGCGGCGCTGATCCTGGCAAGCCCCTCGCCTCCCACCCGTTCGAGATAAGCAAGCGCGCGCAGGCATATGGCAAAATTGCCGTAGAACGAGTGAATGCTCCGGACCCCGGTCGAGACGCCGTCCACCAGCCGGTACGTTCCGGCGTCGAGTTCGACGCGGGGGAACGGGAGCAGGTGCGCAAGCGCACGCTTGACGCCGACCGGCCCGGCCCCGGGGCCACCACCCCCGTGAGGAGTCGAAAACGTCTTATGAAGATTGATGTGTATGATGTCGAATCCCATATCGCCCGGGCGAGCCCGGCCCAAGAGAGCGTTCAGGTTCGCGCCGTCCATATAGCACAGCGCGCCGTGCCGGTGCGCGCAATCGATGATATCGATAATCCTTCTTTCGAAGAGCCCGAGCGTGTTGGGAACGGTCAGCATGAGCACGGCCGTATCGCCGTCCAGGGCGTCTCGGAGAACGTCCAGGTCGACCCCGCCGTCGGCTCCCGATTTGATGGTATGCGCCGTGAAGCCGGCGAGGTGAACGCTGGCCGGATTGGTGCCGTGAGCGGTGTCCGGAACGAGCACCTTGCTCCGCGCTTCGCCTCGCTCGTCGAAGTATCTTCGGGCGAGCATCATGCCCAGCATTTCACCGTGAGCGCCGGCGACTCCCTGGAGCGAGAACGCGTCCATGCCGCAGATGATAGAGAGCTTGTGCTCGAGCGTGTGCATCACTTCCAGCGCACCCTGCACGTCTTCGTCGTCCTGTTCCGGATGGATGCCGCTGAACGCGGGATTCGCGGCGATATCCTCGTTCATTTTCGGATTGTACTTCATCGTGCAGCTGCCGAGCGGGTAGAAATCCTTGTCGACGTGGTGGTTTAAAACAGAGAGAGCCGTATAATGCCGTACGACTTCCGCCTCCCCGACTTCGGGCAGCAGAGCCGGTCGGGTTCGCAGGTACTCGCCGGGGATTCCTTCCGGACGCCCGGATGGAACGGGTGAAAACCGGTATCCCCTGCGCCCCGCTTTGCTCCTGTCGAAAATAGTCTTCGCCATTGCCGTCACGCCTTCCTCTGTATCCGCCTGAGCACCCCGCACAGGCGTTCCATGTCCCCATCGGTTCGCTTTTCGGTAACCGCGATCAGCAGGCAGTTGCGCGCCCAATCGCCGAAATATTTTCCGAGCGGTATGCCGGCGTATATGCCTGCGGCGCGGGCCTCCGCGACGATCGTCCGCGCATCCGCCGGGCATTCGATCACGAACTCCCGCATGAAGGGTCCCTCGAATTTCATGCGGTATCCCGGGATTGCGGAGATGAGCGCCGCGAGCGCGCGATTCTTATACAGGCACAGGGAGGCGAGTTCCCGCAGTCCCTGCTCCCCAACCACCGAGAGATACACCGCCGCGCGAAGCGCGAGCAATCCCTCGTTAGTGCAGATGTTGGACGTCGCCTTCTCTCTCCGAATGTGCTGCTCCCGGGTTTGCAGCACGAGGACGTAGGCTTCCTTTCCTTCGATATCGCTCGTACGGCTCACGATTCTTCCCGGCATGTGGCGGATATGCTCCTTCCTGCACGCGAGGAAACCGAGGAGGGGACCTCCGTAGTTGAGCGGATTGCCGAGGCTCTGCCCCTCGCCCGCAACGATATCCGCGCCGTACTCTCCGGGCGGACGCAGGAGAGCGAGGGAAACCGGATCGACGCAGGCGATCAACAGAGATTCATTCGCGGCGACGGCATCCCGGAAGGTCCACGGCTGTTCGAGAACGCCGAAGTAGTTGGGGGTCTGCACGATGACCCCGGCGATGCTCTCGTCGAGAGCCCGCGCAAGCGCGGCGGCGTCCATCTGGCCGGTGCGGCCGAACGGCACCGGCACGAGTTTCACGCCCCTGCCGTAGAGATAGGACCGGAGGACTCTGAGATAGCGCGGGTTGATGCTCTCGGGATATATGAGTGCGTTCCGGTTGCGTATCTTTACCTTGCAGCGTGCCCTGGCTGACTTCCGGTTGATAAGGCGTGTAGGCGGTATAAAACTCGGACCTGAGGGAAAGATGGTTTACGACCGAGGGGATCGCATGATCGTACGCTCCTCCGCCGAGGAAACTCACCATCTGCCCGGCCGGCTTGTTGCGCGAGCCGCGTTCGGCGAAGGATGCCAGCACCTCGTATTCCGTGCGGCCGGGGCCGATGGGCAGCGGCTTCGAAAGGCGGAGAGACGCCGGTATGGCGTCGAACAGATCCTCCTCCGACGATATGCCCAGGAACTCGAGCATCGCCCTCCTGTCGTCGTCGGTATGGTGCAGATACGGCATGTCACTCCTTCCCGATCATCGCCCGGTACGCGGTGTAATTCATGAGCCGATCCAGTTCGCCTGCATCCGCGATGCGGATTCTGACGAACCAACCGTCGCCGAAGGGGCTCTTGTTCACGATTTCGGGACTGTTCTCGAGGTTCTTGTTCACGGCCGAGACGACGCCCGAGAGCGGCGAATACAGATCGGCGACCGTCTTGACCGCTTCTATGGTCCCCATCGGCTGCATACACCGCACGTGCGCGCCCTCCTTCGGCAGCTCGATATACACGATATCCCCGAGTTCACCCGCGGCGTAGTCCGTAATCCCCACCGCTGCTTCGCTCGCGTCGTCGTTGACCGCCACCCACTCGTGCTCCTTGGTGAACCTCATATCCTCCGGCTTCATCGAATACTCCTTTCCGCTCGACTGGTCCTGCTACCCCTTTGCGCGGCTCTTGTAAAACGGCAGCGCGACGGCTTGCGCCGGCATCATGGCATTCCTGATTTCTATTTCGTACGCGCCGGCCGGGGACGACGGATCGTTCTCCACCAGCGCCATGCACAGACTTTTCTTCAGCGTCGGCGAATACGTGCCGCTCGTTACGGCGCCGGCATGCCTCCCGCCGCAGAACACCCTGAATCCCTGCCTCGCGATGTTCCTTCCCTCGAGTTCGAATCCCGCAAGCTTCCGTTTCGGCCGCTTCTTCTTCTCTTCCGCGAGCGCCCGTTTGCCGATGAACGATTCCTTGTCCAATTTGACGACCCACGAAAGACCCGCTTCGAGCGGCGTCGTGCGGTCGTCGAGCTCGTGGCCGTAGAGACAGAACGACGCCTCGAACCGGAGCGTGTCCCTCGCCGCGAGGCCGACAGGCTTGATCCCCAGCGGCGCGCCCGACTGCATCAGTTCGCTCCACAGCCCGGCTGCGAACCTCGGCGGAATGAACAGCTCGAACCCCCGCTCCCCCGTATATCCGGTGCGCGACACCGTGATCGTCTCTCCCTCGCGCTCGAACCGCATGAAATGATAGTACTCGAGCGAGGAGACCCCGTCCATCGCCGGAGCGAAAAACGGGCAGCGCCCGAGCAATTCGAGCGATGCCGGCCCCTGGACCGCGATCAGCGCAATCGCATCGCTCATGTTTTCCAGCGAGACGCCGCCGGAAACATGCGCTGAGATATGGGAGAAATCCTTTTCGATATTGGCCGCGTTGACGACCAACATATATTCGGGGTTCCGGCCGCCCCCGATCAGGTAGACGAGGAGGTCGTCGACGACGGTTCCGTCGTCCCTGCACATGACCGTATAGAGCACGCCGCCGGGGGCGAGCTTGCGGCAGTCGTTCGTCACGAGTTCGTCGACGAATCGGCCTGCGTTCGGCCCCGTGATGAAGAACTCCCCCATGTGGCTCACGTCGAACAGGCCGATTCGTTCGCGGACCGCCTGATGCTCTTCAAGAATGCTCGTGTAGCTCACCGGCATGTGAAACCCGGCGAATTCGATGATGCGCGCTCCCAGTCCTTCATGTATTCCCGTGAGCGGCGTGCGCTTGGGACTCATCGTTTCTCTCCTCGCCTGTTCGGCGTTCTCAGGTGCGAACGCACCCGTCGTTCGAGGATGCCGGCGCGGCGCTCGCCGTGATTTCCGCCAGCATCATCCCCGTGTGGGATCCCGCGCAGCTCATGATTTCAAGCGGCGTTCCGGCGGCAACGACTTCTCCGCCCCCCTCCCCGCCTTCGAGGCCGAGATCGATAATATGGTCCGCCGCCAATAGTACATCGGGATTATGCTCGATAACAACCACCGTGTTGCCCTTATCCACAAGTTTGTTCAAGACGTCGAGCAACATCTTCACATCTTCGTGGTGCAGGCCCGTCGTCGGTTCATCCAGGATGTACAGCGTTTTGCCGGTGCTTCGCTTGGAGAGCTCCGCCGCCAGCTTCACGCGCTGCGCTTCGCCGCCTGAGAGGGTCGTCGCCTGCTGGCCCAGCCTGATGTAACCCAATCCGACCGCCATGAGGGTCTCGCACCGATGCCTGACGGCCGGTATGTTCTCGAACAGCTTGAATGCTTCTTCGACGCTCATATCGAGAACATCCGAGATACTGTATCCCTTGAACGTCACCTCCAGGGTTTCCTGGTTGTAGCGGCGCCCTTTGCACGTCTCGCACTTGACATACACGTCGGGAAGAAAATGCATCTCGACCTTAATCACGCCGTCCCCCTGGCATTTTTCGCAGCGGCCGCCGGAGACGTTGAAACTGAACCGCCCCACCTTATAGCCCCGAACACGGCTCTCCGGCACCCGCGCAAACAGATCGCGAATGGGGGTGAACAGCCCCGCGTACGTGGCCGGATTCGATCTCGGCGTCCGCCCGATCGGCGATTGATCGATATGGATGACCTTGTCGATGTGTTCGACGCCCTCGATCCGGTCGTGCGCACCGGGAAACACGTTGCTCTTGTAGAAGCGGCGGTGCAGGGCTCTGTAGAGAATATCGTTCACGAGCGTGCTCTTGCCCGAACCGCTCACGCCGGCTACGCAGGTGAATACGCCCAGCGGAATGGCGACGTCGATTCCCTTCAGATTGTTCTCCCGGGGCGCGCGAGCTTGAGATACCGTCCCGTGAGGCTGTGCGGAGCGTTCCGCACCTCCTCAGGCGTGCCGACGGCGACGACGTGCCCGCCGTGCAATCCCGCGCCGGGTCCCAGGTCCACGACATAGTCCGCGGAGAGAATCGTCTCGCGGTCGTGTTCGATCACGATCACCGTATTGCCGATGTCGCGGAGGTCCTTCAGCGTCTTGATGAGCCTCGCGTTGTCGCGGTGGTGGAGACCGATGCTCGGCTCGTCCAGGATGTAGAGCACTCCCATCAGCTTCGATCCGATTTGCGTTGCCAGGCGCAGCCGCTGGGCTTCGCCGCCGGCGAGGGTCGTCGCGCTCCGATCGAGCGAGAGGTACCCCAGGCCGACGTTTTCGAGAAACGCCAGCCGGTTCGTGATTTCCTTCAGGATCGGCTCTCCGATGAGTTTGCGGTTTCCATCGAGCCGGAGACCGGCGAGGATCGCAGAGAGCTTCTGAATGCCGACCCTGCATACGTCCGCAATGCTGTATCCGTCGATCTCGACGGCGAGACTTTCACGCCTGAGCCGGGCGCCCCCGCACGACGCGCACCGCTCGTTGCTCATGTACGATTCGATCCACTTCCGCACACCGTCGGACGACGTCTGCCGGTAGCGGCGCTTGAGCCAGGGAATGAGCCCCTCATACTCGGCGCGGTACTCGCCCGTGCCCTGTTTGAAATGGTACCGGATGGTGAGCTCCTCATCGGTTCCGTAGAGCAGCGCATGCTTCGCGTCGGCGCTCAGCTCCCGGTACGGGGTATCGAGCGCAAATCCGAAGGCGGCCCCCAGCGCCTCGATCTGCGCGCGGCCCCAATCGCCTTTGAGGGTGCCCAGCGGCGCCAATGCGCCGCCGCCGATCGCGAGCGATTCGTCCGGCACGACCAGCTCCATGTTGAAATCCATGCGCGAACCCAGGCCGCCGCAGTCCTTGCAGGCTCCATAGGGGGAGTTGAACGAGAAGAGGCGAGGAGAGAGCTCGCCGAAACTCACGTTGCAATAGGGGCAGGCGAACTTCTCGCTGAACAGGACCTCGCCCCGGCCCGGGATGTCCACGAGAATCAAGCCGTCCGCTGCGTTCGCGGCGACTTCGAGCGAATCCGCGATTCTCTTCGCGCGTTTCGGGGAGATCGAGAGACGGTCGACCACAATCTCGATGTCGTGCTTCTTCTGCCGCGCCAGGGACGGCGGATCGTGAGCGTCGAAAAGCGCTCCATCCGCGCGGACGCGAACGAAGCCGCCGCTCTGAATCGTCTCGAACTCTCGACGTACCGCCGCTGGCCCTCGGCATAAATCGTATCGAACGCGAGAGACGATTTCCCCGAGCCGCTCAATCCGGTGACGACGATCAGCCGGTTGCGCGGAAGATCGAGGTGTATGTTCTTCAGATTGTGTTCCCTGGCTCCGCGGATGACCAGGTTTGAATACGGTTTCACGCTTGACCTTCGGCTACGGGTTCGAGGGCGCTCATGGGCTCAGACGGTTGAGGAGGCGCGGGAAGGGGATCGCTTCCCGGAGGTGCTTGAGCCCGCACACGTATCCGACCGTCCGCTCGAGCCCGAGTCCGAATCCTGCATGGGGCACCGATCCGTAGCGGCGCAAGTCGCAGTACCAGTCGAACGCCTGTTCCGGAAGGCCGGGCTCCTGTATCTTTTCCCGCAGCAGCCGGAGGTCGTGGATCCGCTCTCCCCCGCCGATCATCTCGCCGTACCCTTCCGGAGCCAGAAGATCGACCGATTGGCAGTACCGGGGATCCTCCGGATCGGGCTGCATGTAGAAGGCCTTGACCTGCGTCGGGTAATGATGAACGAGCACCGGCGTTTCGGCATACTCGCCGATCAGCGTCTCGTCGGCGCCGCCGAAATCGGTTCCCCATTCGATCGCCGCGCCCTTCCGTTTGAGATACTCGACGGCTTCGGCATAGTGCAAACGCGCGAACGGCCTCCTGATCTTCTCGAGCGGGGCGGTGTCGCGCTCGAGCACATCCCTCAGTTCGGTTCCGCAAGCCTCGAGACATCGCCCGACGACATACTCGAAGAACTCCTCGGCCAGGTCCATGATATCGTCGAGCGTGGCGAACGCCACTTCGGGCTCGACCATCCAGAACTCCGTCAGGTGGCGGCGGGTTTTCGACTTCTCGGCGCGGAATGTGGGGCCGAAACAGTACACCTTGCCGAACGCCGCGGCCGTAGCCTCGTTGTACAATTGGCCGCTCTGGCTGAGGTAGGCCGTGTCTCCGAAGTAATCGGTCTCGAACAGCGTGCTCGTGCCCTCGCACGCGTTGGGAGTGAGGATAGGGGTATCCATGTTCAGGAAGCCCCGGGAGTTGAAAAAATCGCGAATAGCCGCAATCGCATGGTGCCGAACCTTCATGATCACGGCTTGCTTTCTGCTTCGCAGCCAGAGGTGCCGGTTGTCGAGCAGGAAACTGGAGCCGTGTTCCTTCGGCGTTATGGGGAATTTCTCCGCGAGGGAAACGACTCTGAAGCCGGATACGATGATCTCATATCCCGCCGCGGAGCGTCACGCGTTTTCCGACATGGGAAGAAAGCTCATTGATATACACATGATCCATCCTTCGAACCTCCGGAATCTGATATGACCTCTCACTATACAATAAGGATCCGAAGCGAACCAATAAAAACCGCAAGGAGCGGTATATTGCAACGACCCGGATTCTTCGGCATGATTCTTGCTAAATCGTTAACAGCAAAAGAGTTATACGGATAACCTCCATTCACTAAAGGCATTGACCGCATATCCCGGTGAGCTGGTGAGGCTTTTGAAAAGATACGCCTCGTGCATACTTGCATTCTGCACGGTAGCCGCGCTTCTGACCCTCGGCGCAAACGCCTCTCCGGCGCGCGCGTCGAACGACACGCATCTCGACGCCTATAAGCGGAAACAGCTTTCGCGCGGCGCGGCGCAGCTGCCGGTTGTCGCACAGGTGCTCTATCGGCAGGCGATGGCTGCGCTCGAGGACGGAAAGAAACAGGAAGCCGAGGACTTGCTCCTTCAGGCCGTGCGGATGAATCCGGATTTCCCCGATGCGTATTTCACGCTGGCGCGGCTCAAAGGTCTCAGCTTCGACGGAGAGGCGCTCTTCTTTCTGGCGCGCGCGTTCGATTCCATCCGGAGGTCGTTCCATTACCAGTCGCTCCTGGCGGTGAACGGCATCCTGTTCGCG
>JACQXT010000037.1 GCA_016208665.1 Chitinivibrionia bacterium
CTGGTGGTTTTCGACGATCTCCCCCTTCCGGCGGTCCCTCCGGAACTCCTTGCGTTTCTCCCCCGGTATGTTCATGACCTGGGGGGAGGTTTTCTGATGGTCGGCGGCGAGGGGGGGTTCGGTCCGGGGGGATATGGAGAGACCGCCGTGGAGACCCTGATGCCTGTCCGGATGAAGATCCCCGCCGGGGCCCGGACCGAGGGAATGGAGTTGATTCTTCTCCTGGACAAATCCGGAAGCATGGATGAGGGGGAAGAGACGCGAACCAAGTGGGATCGGGCGGTGGAGGCCGCGGCTTCCGCCATGAAGGTCCTCCGAAAGGGGGACGCCGCGGGGGTGATCGCCTTCGATGGGGAGGCCCATGAGATCGTGCCGCTGGCCCGAAATCCGGACCTGGAGGAAGTCGGGCGCCGGTTGCGGGGGATCACCCCCGGCGGGGGAACGGATATCGCCGGGGGATTGGACAAGGCCCTGGCGGTATTTTCGGCCCCGGATCGCGGAACTCCCATTCGGTCCCGGCGGCACCTGATTCTTCTCTCCGACGGGAAGACACAAAGGAAGGAGTTCGCCGGGATCTTCCGGCGTCTGAACCAGAGGGAAGTGACCGTATCGGTTATCGCGATCGGGGAGGATCCGGATACGGAGATCCTGAAAACCTTGACGGCCGGGACCGGAGGGCGATTCTACCGGGTGATGGAACGGGATCTCCCCGCCGGTGTTCTGGAAGCCCTGTTCAGGAGGGACACCTTGGCGGCTTCGGAACAGTGGATTGTCACGGAATCTTTCCGTCCCCGGTTGCGGGACCCCCTGGACGGGGTCGAAAAGGGGTTGCTCCGCCATCATGGAGAACTTCCTCCCATGAAGGGATACGTCCGGACCACCCCGAAGAAATCGAGCCGGATCGTTCTCGAATCGGACCGCGGGGATCCCATCATTGCCGCATGGCATTACGGCGCCGGCCGGTCTGCGGCCCTCACCACGGACGGGACCGGCCGGTGGTCCGGCGTCTGGTTGAACTGGCCCCCTTTTCAGGAAACCTTCGGGGGCCTCGCCCGTTGGATTCTGGCGCCGCGAAGGGAGGGGGCGAAGGACCCGGGGCGGGAGGCGTGGGAACGGATCTTCCTTCCGGAGACCCGGGAAGAGACCGGGAGGAGTCCGGATTATCTCATTCTGACTCGGATAACGGAAATGACCGGAGGACGGTTTCTTAGGCCTGAAGACAACCCGTTCCATCCGGAAAAGGGGGAAACCCCTTCCGGCGGGACCCGGGCGGTCTGTCTTCCGGCGATCCTGGTCCTGTTCCTTGTGGATGTGGGATACCACCGAAGATTCGGAATGTTTTCCAAGGACGCAGGTTAAAGCCTGCGTTTACTACAAGGAGGGAATGTACATGGGAGTCACCTTAAGGAAGCTGCCGCTCATTCTCGGATCCCTGTTTGTCCTTGCGGATATTGACATGGCGGCGGGGGAGGAACCGGATATCACGGTGACGGCCACACGGGGAGAAGCGGAGAGCTTTTACGTTCCCCAATCGGTCTCCATCGTCACCGGAGAGAAGATCGTAGAGAGGAATGCGCGGACGACCCCGGAGGCCCTTCAGGAGGAGGTGGGGATTCTGGTCCAGGAGACGGCCTACGGCCATGGGTCCCCCTTTATCCGCGGTCTGACCGGGAAGCATACCCTGATCCTGGTGGATGGGATCCGTTTCAATAATTCGACTTTTCGGTTCGGGCCGAATCAGTACCTCAACAATATCGACCCCGCGGTGATCGACCGGATCGAGGTGGTCCGGGGACCCGCCTCCGTGCTCTACGGGAGTGACGCCATCGGCGGGGTGATCCACGTGATTACCAAGAGACGGGAAGATTTCTCGTCCCCGCGGGATATCGACGGGGCGCTGACGGGGTGGTATGGATCCTCGGACAACAGCGAGGCCGGGCGGGTCGAGGTGAACGGGAATTTTCGGAATTTCGGTCTCATCGGGGGAAAAAGTTACAGGGACTTCGGAGATCTCCAGGGGGGGAAGAACACCGGCCTTCAGGAGAATACCGGATACCAGGAGAACGACGGCGACCTGAAGCTCCAGTATCGCATCGCGCCGGACCGGGAGATCGTGGCGGCATACCGGAGGGTCCACCAGATGGATGTCCCGAGGACGGACAAGTTCGTTTACAACAACGAAAGCTTCGTTTATGACCCCCAGATCTGGAACGCCTTCACCGTTGCCTATGAGATGCGGGGTCCCGGCTCTCCGCCGGAGGGGCTGAAGATGACCTTTTCCCTCAATCAGCAGATCGAAGGGATCGAACGGCAAAAGTTCGGGAGCACAACCCTCCGGCGATACCGGGATGCGGTGGATACCTGGGGACTCTCCCTGCAGAGGGAAGACTCGTGGGGGAACGGTCACTCCCTGACCTATGGAATGGAATATTACGCGGACAGCGTGGACAGCGGCCGGACCGACATCAACCTCACCACCGGGACGGCGGCCCCCAAGGCCGGCAACTTCCCGGATGACGCGCGATACGACCAATGGGGGATTTATCTCCAGGATGAGATGTCGGTCACGGAGCGGCTCTCTTCGATCCTGGGTCTGCGGTACAGTCAGGCGAAGGTGGAGGCGACGCTGCCGGCGGCCTACGGCCGGTTCGAGGACGCTTATGACGACGTGACGGCCAGTTTGGGGTTGCTTTATGCCCTGACCCCGAACTTCCACGGCGTGGTCAACGTCGCCAGGGGGTTCCGGGCCCCTAACCTGGATGACACCACGGTCCTGGAAAAAGTGACCAATGAGGGGATCGATGTTCCGAGTCCCGGTCTGGAGCCGGAAAAAAGCGTGAATTCCGAGATCGGGGTGAAGGCGGAGTTTTCGACTGCCGGGGGGTCCCTGTTTTATTTCTACAATGATCTCCGGGATCTGATCGAGCGCGGTCCCGGGATTTATAACGGTCAGACCTATCTCGATGAGAACGGAAATGGGGCGGAGGACCCCGGAGAGGCGGTCCGTCAGAAGTTCAACATCGGCGAGGCCTATATCCAGGGAGTCGAGGCGGAGGGATGGTATCAGGTGACCCCCGGATGGTCTTTGCGGGGGAACCTCTCCTGGATCTATGGCCAGGATCGGGAGAACCGGGAGCCTCTGAGCCGGATTCCTCCCGTGATGGGATCGGCGGGCCTCCGGTGGAAGGCCGTCTCGGGAAGATACTGGGGGGAGTACGACGCCCGTTTCGCCGGAGAGCAGGACCGGCTCTCCTCCCGGGACCGGACCGATCCCCGAATCGATCTGGAGGGGACCCCGGGATGGACTACCCACGGTCTGCAGGGGGGAGCGGATTTTCGGAGGTTGGGGAAGGTGACACTGGGGGTAGAAAATATTTTCAACCGGGATTACCGGATTCACGGTTCGGGGATCGACGCTCCGGGAATCCATTTCACCGCCGGTTATACGGTGACATTCTGAGTCTGGAAAAAACAATGTTTCAGGCGTCGATCAGAGAAACCGGAAGGTCGATCCTCCAGGTCCCCCTGTGGATCTCCGGGCTGGTGCATCTGGCCTTGCTGACTCCCCTCCTCTGGTATGAGGTTCCCTCCTCCGGAATCCCGGGAAGGGAGACGCTGTGGGTCCGGATCGAGAGTTCGGACGGGCCCGGGGGGACCCCCGCGACTCGGAGACGGAGTCCCCCGGCGCCTCCCCTGGAGGAAAATCTCCGCGTCGCGGAATCCCCGGGACCGGCCTTCGAAAGTCCCCCTTTCGGGAAGCTGGAAGAGACGGAAAAGGCGGAAGACGTCGCGGTCTTGGCCGGGATCTCCTTGGCCTCCGTCGAAGGATCCCAATGGCTTCGGGAAACCGGGGAATCGCCGGAGGAGACTCTCCCCGGGATCGTTCCCAATGAGTCGATCCGGGAGGAAGGGGAGCTGATCCGTTTTCGGGCGATGATTGTGGAGAGGATCGGGGGAAAAAAGGTCTATCCGCTTCTGGCCCGGAAGCGGGGAATGGAAGGAGATGTCCATCTGTGGTTTCGGGTGCGGTCCGACGGGAAGGTCGGAGAAATCGCCGCCAACCACAAGACCGGGCGACTGACCCTCCTCGAAGCGTCGGCGGTGGATCTGGTTCGGAGCAGCGCCCCCTTTCTTCCCGTTCCGGACTTTCCGGATCCCAACGGCGTTCCGGTGGAAATGACCATTTCCTATCGTTTGGAGGATTCGGTCATGGAAGAGAGGACAAGGTGAGGCCGTGAAGCTGGCTTTCAGCACCAACGCATTCACCCGCTTCGATCTGGCGGCGGCCGTGAACCGGATCGCGGATGCGGGGTATGAGGGGGTGGAGATCCTGGCGGATTCCCCCCATGCCTTTTTGGATGAGGGATGGCGCGATACGGCGGGATTGGAAACCGTTCTCCGCCGCCGGGGGCTTTCAGTCTCCAATATCAACGCCAATACGGCGCGGGGTTTTTATCTCCCGGGCCGTGGGGAGGACCCTTTCGAACCCTCCCTTTCGAATCCGGACGGGACCCTGCGGCGATGGCGCGTGGTGTATACCCGGCGGTGCGTCGATCTCGCCGCGGCCCTGGGCTGCCGGTCGGTCAGCGTCACGTCGGGGAGCTTTCCCCCTGGGATGGCGGTTCCGGAGGAGAGGGAGCGGCGAATGGCCCTGTTGGCGGAATCCCTCGAAGAACTGCTGGGATACGCCCAAGGCCGGGGGGTATCCCTTGGCGTGGAATACGAACCCGGGCTTCTCATCGGCGCCGCGGAAGCGGTTTTGACCCTTTTCGAAAGGGTCGACTCCCCGGCTCTCGGGGTCAATCTGGACGTGGGCCATGCGGTCGTGGCGGGGGAGGATCTTCCATCGGTGATCTCCCGACTCGGTCCCCGGATTCTGAACCTGCATATCGAGGATATCCGGGGCCGGATTCACGAGCACCTGATCCCGGGGCTCGGAGAGATCGATTTCGACGACCTGTTGGCGTCATTAAAAAAGATAGACTATCAAAGCTACCTTACGGTAGAATTGTACCCGTACGTCGAAGCCCCCGATGAGGCGGCGAGGAGCGCATTCGCTTTTCTTTCCAGGAAAATTCAGTCACAGAAAGGAGTCTCGTCATGAGGATTATCGACCCCCATATCCATATGTACTCCCGGACGACGGACGACTACGAACGGATGGCCACCGCCGGGATCGAGGCGATCATCGAGCCGGCCTTCTGGCTGGGGAATCTCCGGAGTTCGGTGGGTTCGTTCCGGGACTACTTCGAACACATCATCACGTTTGAGCGGAAACGGGCCCAGGAATACGGGATCGAGCATTACACCTGTATCTGCATGAACGCGAAAGAGGCGAATATCCGGCCGATGGCCGATCAGGTGGTGGATATCGTCGAGGAGTATCTGGGGCGGGAGGGGGTCGTTGCGGTGGGAGAGATCGGCTTTGACCAGATCACCCCCGACGAAGAGGCGGTCTTCCGGCGTCAGCTTCTCATGGGGAAGCGCCTGGGGATTCCGATCGTCGTCCATACCCCCCATGTCCAAAAGAAGGAAGGGGTGATTCGAACCGTCGAGATCATGAAAGAGGAAGGGGTCGATCCCGCCAAAGTCCTGATCGATCACAACACCGAGGAGACGATCGAGATCAGCCGGGCCTCCGGGGCCTGGTGCGGCATGACGGTCTATCCGCGGACGAAGTTGACCCCGGACCGGGTCGTCGGGATGATCAAGCAGCACGGGACCGACCGGATGATCGTCAACTCCTCCGCCGACTGGGGCTACTCCGACCCGCTGAGCGTCCCGAAGACGGCGGTGGTCATGCGTAAGGAGGGATTTTCCCGTGACGCGGTGGAGAAGGTGGTTTTTCAGAATCCGTTCGCCTTTTTCAAACAGTCTCCCAACTTCACCTTCAAAGGGTGACCATGAAATTCGCATTCAGCTCCAATGCCTTCAGGAAATACTCCCTGGAGGAGACGATTCGGATCCTGTCCGAAGTCGGGTTTCAGGGGATTGAAATCATGGCCGATACGCCTCACGCCTGGCCCTCGGATCTCCGCCCGGAGGATCGGAAGCGGATCCGGCGGTCTCTTGAAGATCATGGGATGGAAATTTCCAATATCAACGCTTTCATGATGTGCGCGGTCCGGGATTTTCATCACCCTTCATGGATCGAGCGGGACGAGACGTTTCGGAAGATCCGGATTCAGCACACCATCGATTGTCTCTATCTCGCGGCGGATCTCGGGGCGAAGACGATTTCCACCGAGCCTGGAGGACCCCTGGATCCCTCGTCGGTGGGGGGAGAGAACCTGGGGGGCGGAGGATGGGAGGAGGGGCTTCGCGTCTTCATCGATGGCGTCCGGCAAGTGACTCCCCACGTCCGGGAGACGGGGGTGAAGCTCCTGGTGGAACCGGAGCCCGGCCTGCTCATCCAGCGGTCCGGGGAGTTCCGCCGCTTCATCGCGGAGATGGATCCGGAGACGGTGGGGATGAATTTCGACGTGGGACATTTCTTTTGTGTCGGAGAGTCTCCGGAAACGAATGTGGAGACGATGTGGCCGTGGATCGGCCATTTCCACCTGGAGGATATCGCGGTGACCCGCGAGCATATCCACCTGGCCCTGGGGGAGGGGGCCGTGGATCTCCGCGGAGTTCTGGACGCCATCCGCCGCAAGGGGTATCCGGGCTACGCGACGGTGGAACTCTACCCTTACCAGGAAGATCCCGCCGATGTGGCCCGAAGGAGCCTGCAATACCTCCGGACGTGGGAGTCCGGACATGCCCATTGATCTCCGGGCGTATTGCCAGTTGATGCGGCTTCCCAATGTTTTTACCGCCATGGCGGATATCCTGGCGGGCTATTTCATCGTCGCCCAGGGACGGATCGAATGGCCGGTATTGGGGCTCCTGATCCTCTCGTCCTCCTGTCTCTACAGCGGGGGGATTGTTTTAAACGATTATTTCGATTACGAGGTCGACAAAAAGGAACGGCCCCAGCGGCCGCTCCCTTCCGGAAGGATTTCGGGGAGGACGGCCGCCCTGTTGGGATGGGGGCTTTTAGGGGCCGGAATCCTTTTCTCCCTTCCGGTCGGGGCGGTCAGCGGGGGGATCGCCGTCGGGATCGCGGCGGCGGCGGTTTCTTATGACCGGCTGACCAAGGGAATGGCCGTCGTTGGACCGCTGAACATGGGATTTTGCCGATTTCTGAACTTTACCCTGGGGATGAGCCCTTTGTTGCGCGGATCTCCGGTATTGTTCGTTCCCCTGATCCTGATGGCCTACATCACGGCGTTGACCTTCCTGTCCCGGAAAGAGGCCGGAAACCTCCGGATCCAGCGGAGGATGAAATGGCTGTTGATCGGGATCGTTCCGCTGGATGCGGCGATTGTGTCGGTGGGGGCGGGTGTGGAATATGGAGGGGCGGTGCTGATCCTTCTGCTCCCCGTGCTTTTGATCTCCAGGCTGCTTTACATGACCTGATGACATTGGGAGGTGTCGGATGAAAAAGAAGAGACGTTTGATCGTGGTCGATATCGCGGGTTTCTCGCCGAGGCATTTCGAGGAGAAGGACACGATCCCGAACATTGCGGGCCTGCTGAAGGAGGGGTTTGCCGCCCCGTTGAATCCCGCCTTTCCGGCGGTGACCTGCACCATGCAGTCGACCCTGCTGACCGGGGCGTTTCCCTCCGAGCACGGGATTGTGGCAAACGGGTTCATGGACCGGACCGCCCTGGAGCCTCATTTTTGGGAACAGCCTTCATCGCTGGTCCAGAGGCCGCGGATCTGGGACGTTCTGAAACAAAAAGATCCCGCCTTCAAAACGGCGGTCCTTTTCTGGCAGAACACGATGTTCGCCGATTCGGACATCGTGATCACCCCCCGCCCGCTTCATCTGGAGTCGGGCATGGTCCCGTGGTGCTACTCCAAACCCGTGGGGTTTTATGAAAACCTGGTCAAAAAATCGGGGGAATTCAATCTCATGCATTATTGGGGACCGATGGTGTCCGTCAAATCCAGCGAGTGGATCATGGGAGCGGCCATTCAGACCCTGAGGGAGACCCGTCCCGATCTTCTCCTGTGCTACATTCCACACTTGGATTACTCCTCTCAGAAACTCGGCATCATGACCGATACGGAACGGAAGGATTTGCGGGAGGTGGACCGGTTGATCGGAAATCTCCTTCAGGCCGTGCGGGATACGGGTTTGCAGGAAGAGACCGCCGTGATGCTTCTCTCCGAATATGCCCTTAGGAATGTCACGGGGGCCGTCTGTCTGAATCGGGAACTCCGGAGGGCGGGATTGTTATCCGTCCGGGAAATCCAGGGAAAAGAGTATATCGACTTTGAAATGAGCCGGGCCTTTGCGATGGTGGACCATCAAGTGGCCCATATTTACGTGAAACCGGGAGAGCCGGATCGGTGTCGGCAGGTGCTGGAGGGAGTTGAAGGGGTGGATCATGTGTGGGGAATGGAAGAGCAAAAGGTTCACAGAATTTACCACGAGCGCTCGGGAGAGTTGATTGCCGTAGCTAGACCCGACCGGTGGTTCGCCTATTATTGGTGGGAGGAGGCCGAAAAGGCCCCCGATTTCACGCGGACCGTGGACATTCACCGGAAGCCCGGATACGACCCGCTGGATCTTTTCTTTGACCCGAAGACCCGATCGATTTCCACGGATACCTCGCTGATCAAGGGGTCCCATGGGATTTTGCCCAAGACGGACGCCCAGAAGGCCTGTCTGGTTCTGGGAGGGAGTTTGCCGGATGGGTTGGAAAGGAAAAAATCCTACGAAGCCGTGGAGATCGCCTCCCTGATGGAGCGGGTGATATTCCAGTGATCCCGAAAAACCCTCCGGTTATCGATGGTGAATTCTTCGACGAGGTGGGAGGCTGGAATCTCAGGGAGAAAGTGAAAGCGGCGCTCCGGGTAGCGTGCGGCGAAGGAAAGACCGGGGCGTGAAGGAACAATCGCTGCAACGTCACCTCAATCGGCTGGACCGGCATCGGGACAGCGCCCGGCGCTTGGGAGAACGGTTCACCCGCCTGCGGATGATCGTCTTTGCCGCGGGGGGAGCCGCGGGCTATCTGGGATATGCCGCCGATCGGGTCCCCCTGGCCGTCGGGTTATCCGCCTTCTTTGGGACTCTTTTCCTCGTCCTGTTCTATTTCCATTCCCGGTTGAAGCAGCGGACGCAACGACTGGACCGCTGGATCGCCATCCGGCGGGCCCACCTCGCGCGGGCGACCCTGGATTGGGAGGGGGTTCCCCCCGCGCGGGATTACCCGGTTCCGGAACACCATCCTTACGCCCACGACCTGGACATTGTCGGCCATTATTCGCTTCTCCGGCTGATCGACACGACCGTTTCCACCCACGGCCGCCGCCGGCTCGTTGCCGCTCTGCTCGATCCCGATCTGGATCCCGACGCCATCGAACAGCGTCAGCAACTGGTTCGCGAACTGGCGCCGCGATCGCTTCTCTGCGACCGGTTGGCCCTGGAGGCGAAAAGGGGAGCGGAGGATGGCGAACTGCAAAGCGACCGAATGGTCCGGGCGCTTCAGACATCCCAGGCGATCCCCGGCCTGAGGATTCTGTTGGGGGTCGAGACGGGATTGGCCGCCCTGACCCTCCTCTTTGTCGTTCTGGAATTCGGCCTGGGCGGCCTGCGGCTCTGGGGTTACACCTTTCTTCTTTATGTCCTGATCTATTTCGGCGCCTTCCTCCGCCTGGCGCCGGTTTTCAGCCAGGCCCTGGACCTCCGGCGTCAACTCGAGGGCCTCGGGGGGCTCTTCTGGTTATTGGAGAAGCGGCGAGACGGATCGGCGCCGGGATTGATGGAAGTCATGGCCCCGTTTCATCGGCCCGGCATGCGCCCGTCCGAAATGATCCGGGGGATCGCCCGGGTCTGCGCCGCGCTGAGCGTCCAGGGGAACATGCTCGTCCACCTGGCCCTGAACGCCGTGCTTCCGTGGGACCTTTATTTCATCTTCCGGTATGAACGGGTCCGGGGGCGGATCGCCGCCCTCTTTCCGGAATGGATGGAGGCCCTGGGCCGGCTGGAGGCGGCCGCCGCGCCGGCCCGGTTCGGGGCACTTCACCCCGGCTATGTCTTCCCCCGCCTCGATCGGTCGGCTCCGTCCTCGCCGCGCATCGCCGCCGTCGGCATGGGCCATCCTCTCATCCCGCATTCCCGCCGGGTGGTGAACGACTTCACGCTGGAGCATTCCGGCTCGGTGGTCCTCCTGACCGGTTCCAACATGTCCGGCAAGAGCGCATTTTTGCGAACGGTCGGGATCAATGCCTGTCTCGCCCTGGCCGGGGGCCCGGTCTGCGCGGAGTCGTTTGCGTTGTCGGTTCTGCGGATCCGGTGCAGCGTCCGGATTCAGGACGACCTGGAGGAGGGGCTCTCCTATTTCTATGCCGAGGTGAAGCGGTTGAAGCAGATCCTGGACGCGGCGGCGGACCGGTCGGCCCCGCCGATCCTCTTTCTGATCGACGAGATCTACAAGGGGACGAATAACCGGGAGCGTCTTCTGGGCAGCACCTGTTATCTGAAGACCTTGTTGGAATGCCGCGGACTGGGTCTCGTGACGACCCATGACCTGGAATTGGCCACCCTCGAGGCTGAGGCCAAGGGGATCCGGAACTTCCACTTCCAGGAAGAGGTTGCGGACGGGAAACTGGTCTTCGACTACCGCCTTCGGCCCGGTCCCTGTCCCACCACGAACGCCCTCCGGATCATGGCCCTGGAGGGGCTTCCCACCCCGCCCATGGATGCCCTCTCCATGGGTCCCCCTTGAGCAGGTGTCAACATAAGGCTGGTCACCCGGGAATGGTCGTTCCCGCAAAAGGATGGTAGCAAAAGGATGGCAGGTTGGGCTGCGACCCATTGCAAGGGAATGGCGCAATGGGTCCCCCGGCGAAGCCCAACCAGTTGGCTACGCCGCGGTACCCGACCACGGTTTTATCTTCGCCAACGTCTTTGCGAGGGCCTCTTCCGCAAGTTCCGTGTCGTAGGCCGCCTGAGCCCGGAGCCAGTAGCCATTGGACAGACCGAAGAACCGGCAGAGGCGCAGGTCGGTATCGGCCGTGACGGCCCGCTTGCCCGCCACAATCTCGCCGATCCGCTGGGCGGGCACGCCGATCTCCTTGGCCAGGCGGTACCGCGAGAGCCCCATCGGGATGAGGAACTCCTCGATCAGCAATTCGCCCGGTGTTATGGGTTTGAGCCTTCCCATGGGTTGTCTCCCTTAATGGTAATCCACGATTTCGACGTTTTCCGCACCCGCGGCCGTCCAGCGAAAGCAGACGCGGAATTGGTCGTTCACGCGGATACTGTATTGCCCTGAGCGGTTACCCTTGAGCGCTTCCAACCGGTTGCCCGGCGGCACGCGCAAATCTTCTATTTGTTTCGCGATTTGCAATTGCCGAAGTTTTCGCCGCGCGACCGACTCGATGTTCGCGAACCGCTTGACTCGCCGACCACTCGCGAGAGCCTCGGTGTCCGCGTTCTTGAACGATACGATCATGTCGCATGGTAACACTGTGCGTGAATAACGTCAAGCGTGATTACTTGGGGGAGGACGGTCGGGGAGGGTCCTTCCCGCTAATGAGACGGCAACCGGGATCACCCATGAATGGTCATTCCCGCGAAAGCTGGAATCCCGGGAGGACGGTAGGTTGGGCATCGCTCCGCTCCGCCCAACAATATGACCGAAATTTATGGGAGCCGACCAACGGCTAACGGCGTCGGCTGGAGCGACTTGTTCGTCCGCCAATACCGAAGGGCTAAAATGCAAAAGGGAGTGCATTCGTCGGGGCTTGACATGTGTA
>JACQXT010000061.1 GCA_016208665.1 Chitinivibrionia bacterium
GCAGATTCTGGGGGAAGGCCGATGCTGTGGCCTCGCCAGAAGGATTTCACCTTCTTGCATGGCATTGCCTTGATGTTGCCGCATGCGGAAGATCGCTGCTGACACATCAGGGAAGGCTCCTCACATCGTTCAGCGAATTCCTTTGTGTCGATCAGACCGTCTTGCTCTATTGGTTATCGTTCTGGCTCGCCCTCCACGATATTGGCAAGTTCTCCGACGGGTTCCAAAAACTCCGCCCCGTACTCTTCGAGCAGTTGCAGGGGCGAACTTCGCGAGCTGAGTACACTGAACGGCACGATTCTCTCGGGTATCGTCTTTGCTGCGGGCACCTTCGCGAGACTGGTCTGGTGACCGCTTCTCTATCATCCTCTGCGCTCTCGGCAGGCACTGTTCGCGACCTGCTTCAGCCGATCATTTCGGCCGTTACCGGGCACCATGGTAAACCACCAACTTTCATGAATGCCCCTCCACCCTTGAAGCAGCAGTTTCCGGAACCTGTGTGGAAAGACGTCACTGCCTATCTTGACCAAGTCAAAGAGCTATTCCCATTTGGAGGCCTCCTCCCCGTCAAAGACCGCCAGCTGGCCCAAGTCCTCGAAGACCTCAAACGGATCTCCTGGCTCGTGGCTGGGCTCGCCGTGGCCGCGGACTGGATCGGATCGAACAAAACCTGGTTTCCATTCGTCACCGAGCCTATGGGGCTGAAGAAATACTGGAAAGAGCGGGCGCTTCCCCAGGCAGAGCGGGCTGTGGTGGAGAGCGGCATACCATCTTTTTCACCCTTGAAATTTGACGGATTGTGTGCGCTTTATCCCGGAATCACCGTCGCCACGCCCCTACAGGCCTTGATCGAGACCATGCACCTCGACGAGATGCCGCAACTTTTCATCATCGAGGAGGTCACGGGCGGCGGGAAGACCGAGGCCGCTGTCACGCTTGCCCACCGCATGATGGCGAGCGGCGCCGCAGACGGTCTTTATATCGCGATGCCAACCATGGCGACGGCGAATGCTATGTACTCCCGAATCAAGGATGTCTATCGCAAGCTTTTCCGGGAAGATGCCAAACCATCTCTCGTTCTTGCCCACAGCGCGAGCCGGATGGCCCTCGACCTAAAGGAACGCGACCGAACGGATCACGAGTCCAGCCCGAAGGAATCGACCGCTTCCGAGGAGTGTTCCGCCTGGCTGGCTGACAATCGGAAGAAAAGTCTCCTCGCTCAGATGGGTGTTGGCACGATCGACCAGGCGCTGCTCGCCATTCTGCCGGCGCGCCATCAGTCGATGCGCCTCTTCGGGCTCTGCCGGAAAGTCCTCCTCGTGGATGAGGTCCATGCCTGCGATGACTATGTGCACGGTCTTCTGTGTACCCTACTCGAGTTCCACGCAAGTCTCGGCGGAAGCGCCATCCTGCTTACCGCCACGCTTCCGAAAAAAACCAGGCAGGAACTCCGGGCCGCATTTGCTCGTGGCTGGCGCGGAGAGGCTTCTCGCGTTGATACCGGCGCCTATCCGCTGGTGACGCGGATCTCGCCGGAGGGAACACGCTCGTTCCCGGTAGGGGCACGGGTTGACTGTTCCCGGCGAGTCGGTGTCTTTCCTGTCTTTGAACTGGATTCTGTCGAGGGGCAGCTTCGGCAACACCTGGAAGATGGCCAGTGCGCCTGCTGGGTTCGGAATACGGTTGACGATGCGTTGGCTACCTTTAGCACGTGGACAAGGATTCTGGGACCCGATCGCGTCACACTCTTTCACGCCCGTTTCGCCCGTTTCGGCCCCGACAGTACCGCCGACGAAAGAGGCGGCCGCCTCCTTATCGCCACACAGGTCGTCGAACAGTCCCTTGATCTGGACTTCGACTTCATGGTGAGCGATCTCGCCCCAATCGATTTGATCGTTCAGCGTGCGGGGCGCTTGAGGCGCCATTCCCGAGATCCACAAGGAAACAGGGTCGCCGGTGTAGACCAGCGCGGCCGACCTTTGATGACTGTTCTGATGCCTGACCCTGTCACTGAGCCGGATGAGAAATGGTTCAGCCGTCTTTTTCCCAAGGCGAGATTCGTGTACCCACACCACGGCCGGCTTTGGCTCACCGCCCGCTGGCTGGCGAAGGAAGGTGGGTTCTCCATGCCAGAGGATGCGCGACGGATGATTGAAGGGGTTTATGGCGATGATGCAGAGAACGATATGCCGTCAGGCCTGAGAAGAGCGACACAAGCGGCACTCGCACAGGTAGGAACTATGGCCGCGATGGCCCGACACAACAGCCTCAAGTTGCATGAAGGCTATCAGGCCAGTTCATCCGTCTGGCCCGAAGATGTCGTGGCGCCAACCCGTCTCGGTGAGCCTGTGATAACAGTCAGGCTCGCACGCTGGGAACAAGACCGCCTAGTGCCCTGGTCATCAGACGATCCCTGGCATGCATGGGATCTGTCAAATGTGAGCGTCCGCCGCTACCGAATCGCCGGCGAGGCGCCGGATCATGGTACTACGATGGAAGAGGCGCGGGCGTGCATGCCTGACGGCGGGAAATGGTGTGTCATAGTCCCGCTCTCTCCTGAGGGTGACGATTGGACTGGATCCGCATTGAACGAGTCGGGCAGACCTGTTAGGGTGAGATACAATCCTCGCGTCGGCCTTCAGTTCCCGGAGGGTGAAAACGCGTGAACCTAATCCAGGATCGATGGATTCCGGTCCGTCGAAAAAGCGGAGCGCTCGAGCGAATCGCCCCCTGGCAGGTCACCGACCGCCACTCTGAGGACCCATTTGTCGGACTCGCCGCACCGCGGCCGGACTTCAACGGCGCCCTGATCCAGTTCCTGATCGGCATCCTCCAGACGACATGTGCTCCCCTGAATGTCTTCGAGTGGAAGGGAAAGCTGGCCTCGCCACCTTCGTCCGAGGAACTCCATAAAGCATTCACCACGGTCGCCATGGCTTTCGATCTCGACGGGGACGGGCCGCGCTTCATGCAGGACCTAACGCTTGTCAACGAGTTGGCGGACAAGGAAAGTGTCAAACTTGCGAACGAAATCGGGCAACTGCTGATCGAAGCGCCAGGAGTACAAGCCCTCGAAAAGAATAAGGACCTCTTTATCAAGCGGGCGCAAACCAAACGGCTCTGCCCGTTCTGCGCAGCAACAGCCCTGTTCACTCTTCAGACCAATGCCCCTGCAGGGGGACAGGGTAACAGGATGGGCATACGCGGAAAAAGTTCAGTCATTTCTGGCGGCGGCCCTTTGACGACGCTGGTGCTTGGGAAAACCCTATGGGCAACCTGTTGGCTGAACGTCCTCGAGAAGAATGATTTTCTCTCCAGCACGGCCGCTGATGCGCGAAAGTTGCTTCAATCAGATCGTTTCTCGTGGCTGGCGCCAACACGCACGAGCGAAGGCGGTCGGGCAACGACACCGAACGACTGCCACCCCGACCAGGTCTATTGGGCAATGCCCAGACGCATCCGTTTGATTTTCGATGAGCCCCCCATTGCGGCGTGTGACATTTGCGGGGAGAAGGAGAATGGTGCAGAAAGTTGCACCTATCTCGCTAAAAACCTCGGCACCAACTTCGAGGGCCCATGGAAGCATCCGCTGACCCCCTATTTCATCACCGCGGACGGAACCCCCGGCGCTCTTCATCCGAAACCCGGTGGGATTGGGTACCGGCATTGGCTAGGCATGGTGGTCAGCAATGCGTCAGGTAAGGGCAGAAAAGAGCCTGCCCGAACCGTGGCCCGCTATCTACGTGATGGAGAGGAAGATCTGCAGCTCTGGGCTTTTGGCTACGACATGGCCAACATGAAGGCCAGATCCTGGCAGGAAAGCACGATGCCGTTGCTCGAATGCCCTGCTCAGTTTATTGGAGTCTACTCGACTCACATCACCGGGCTTGTAAGCGCAGCGGATCTGGCGTCCATCGAATTGCTTGCACAGGTCAAGAAAGCGCTCTTCCGCACCGGAGCAGAAGTTCGCGGGGACCTCTCATTCGTCACGTACCGCTTCTGGCAGGAAACCGAGGCGCCATTTTACGGGAATGTTCACCGTCTCCGTGATGCGCTGATTGCAGGCAGCGAGGTCGATTCGATCCTCGTGGAATGGCACCGTATACTCGTGAGCCACGCGGAGCATATCTTCGACGACCTCTCTCAGAACGGGTCGTTCGATGCCGCGGACCCCAAGCGGATTGCGACCGCGTGGCGAGATCTCAGACAGAGTCTTCACGGGCGTAAGATGAAGGAAACGCTAGGGTTGCCGTTTGAAAAGCTCCGTGAAAAACGCGTCCGCGCCAGGAGGAGGAAAGATGCAGACCCCGAAAGCTGAATCGATATTCAGCGCCGACGGCAAGACGACTGAGATTCTCAGATCCTGGTGGAAGCGGCTCGACGCAAATCGCGGCGGCAGAGCAGAACTTCGCCGGACCGCTTCGCCATCCGACGTGGTGTACGCGCCCGTCTACCATGAGCTGGTTAGGGATTTCTCTGGTCACGGCCAGGCATTCTCCAAGGAAAAGCTCGCCGCGGTCGCCGGGCTCGCCGCTCGCGTCAAAGCCGACACGGGTGATGAACTGTCTTTCCCTGCTCAAATGGCGACGCCCCGCAGCGCAGGAGGAGGAGCCGCGGTGAGTGGGCTGCGCTTCCGGCGCCTCCTTGCGGTGAACGATCCAGAAGAATTGTTTCCCTTAATTGTTCGCACCCTCAGCCTGCTTGACGGAAAGGTCAACCTCGCCGACCTGGCCAGGGCCGTCTATTGGTGGAACGACAGCACAAAGAAGCGCTGGGCGTACGACTACTACGCAGCGGCACCTTCCGAGAAGTAGCAAGGAGGAACGATGAGCACATTCATTCAGCTACACCTGCTGACAAGCTATCCCCCCGCGAACCTCAATCGAGACGATCTCGGCCGACCCAAAACGGCAGTCATGGGCGGCTCTCAACGCCTCCGTATCTCATCGCAGAGCCTCAAACGAGCCTGGCGCACATCGGATCTCTTTCAGAATGTCATAACCGACCATTCAGGGACGCGAACCAAGAGACTCGCTGGGTATGTCTACGCGGCTTTAATGTCCGGATCTTCTCTGAAAGATCTTCTCAGAGGCCCACTCCCCGAGATAACCAAGGAAAATCAAAAACTCAAAGGCCTAGCCCTGAGAATGACCGCGGTATTCGTGGACAAGACTGGGAAAGAGCAGGAGCCTGAAGTCGAAGAAGTAGACGCTGCTGCTCCTGAAACGGAGAAGAAAGGACGTAAGAAGGTCAAGAAGGAGAAAAAGAGTAATGTCAACAGCGAAACCTTGGAAACAGAACAGCTTGTCTTCTACTCATCGTCGGAGATCGAATCTCTTGACCGACTGATAAAGCAGCATCGCGAGAGTGATACGCATCCGGACGATTCTGCCCTCCGTAAGGTCGTCAGCAGTGAAATGCACGATGCCGATATCGCGATGTTCGGGCGGATGCTCGCCGCCTCCCCTGACAAGAATATCGAAGCTGCCATCCAGGTAGCCCACGCCATCACGGTCCATCGAGTGACTGTTGAAGACGATTACTTTTCAGCCGTTGATGACCTGAACTATGGGAAAGAAGACATCGGCGCCGCTCATATTGGCGAGACTGAGTTCGCTGCGGGCCTCTTCTACCTCTATGTGTGCATAAACCGCGATTTGCTCAAGGAAAATCTTCAGGGAGACGAGGCGCTGACCGAAAAGTCGATCAGGGCGCTTGCAGAGGCTGCTGCAACCGTCGCGCCAACCGGAAAGCAGAACTCTTTCGCCTCGCGCGCGTATGCTTCCTGGATTCTCGCCGAAAGGGGGGCACGCCAACCACGCTCGCTCTCGGTGGCTTTCCTCAAGCCCGTGACGGGGGCCAATATGCTTGACGAGGCGATCCGGGAGATCACCGCCACTAGAGAGAGGATGGATAAGGTCTACGGTCCGCTCGCCGAGGAGCCGTGTGTGCTTAACGCTCTGAGTGGCGAGGGCCACCTTCAAGACTACCTGAGCTACGTTTCGAAGCCGTGACGGACTACCTCCTTTTCCGCCTCTACGGGCCGATGGCCTCCTGGGGGGACATCGCCGTCGGAGAAGTGCGACCGAGCTTCACCCATCCCTCGAAATCGGCGGTGCTCGGAATCGTCGCCGCCGCCCTTGGTCTCCGCCGCGACGACGAGCAGCGTCAGCGGTCTCTTGCCGAGGGTTTCGGATTCGCCGTCCGCGTGGAAAGCCTGGGCGTCCCACTGGTGGACTACCACACGGTTCAGGTTCCACCGAATGGCGCCGGGAAACGGCGCCGTGTTTATTCAACCCGGAAAGATGAACTATCGAACGTCCGCCGCGACGACCTTTCCACGATCTTGTCTCGGCGGGACTACCGCATGGATGCTCTCGCGACTTCGGTCCTCTGGGCGCTTGGATCTGCGCCCCCGGTTGGCCTTGAGGAGATCGCTTCTGCCCTCGAAAGGCCGAAGTTCGCCCTGTATCTCGGGCGCAAGTCCTGTCCGCTCGCCCTTCCTCTCGATGCCCAAATCGTCGCGGCGGAAGGCATCGCCGATGCGCTCAAGGGGGTGCGGTTCTCCTGGGAGTTGGATTGCCGCTCCACACTCCGTGCGGCCGGACCTCCCACGCTTTTCTGGGAAGCAGGCGCATCGTCCGGGATCGAGGCTCGACACACATTTGAACGGCGAGACACCCTGCTGTCACGAAAACGCTGGCAATTCGACGTCCGGCGCGAGCACCAAGGGACGATCAGCGATGAGTGAACGCTATTTCAGTCGCATCACCCTTCGGGCGGACGCTTCCGCCACAGCCTTCTTCTGGAAGGTGTTCCGGGATCCCTATTCCTTGCACCAGTCGATCTGGGGTCTCTTCTCTGATGGGCCGGATCGGACGCGGGACTTTCTCTACCACCTTGCCGATACGCAGCGGCCTCCGGTCATCTACGCTGTTTCGGCTCGTTCTCCCTTTGCCGCAGATTCCTGCTGGCAGGTCAGCGTGAAGGAGTACCAACCCCGGTTGACGCCAGGGATGCGGCTGGAGTTTTCGCTCAGGGCAAATCCCGTGGTAACCCGTGGTGGGAAGCGCCACGATGTTGTCATGGACGCGAAGAGGGCGCAGCGAGAAATCCTCAACAACGACCGGGTTCCAACCACGGCGGCCGAGAGCGTCCAGGAAGCCTGCGGCCAATGGCTGGTGAATCGGGCTGAACTATGCGGATTCCGCCCCGTGGCCGTCCGTGCGGACGGGTACCGCCAACATTATTTCTCGAAGCACAAGCAGAAGGAACCAGTAAGATTCAGTACGGTCGATATGACGGGGAAGCGCGGGCCAGTTTTCCGAGATGGAGGTGCTTTGATGGGCAGATTCGACCGTATCACTTTCGACCCGAAGATCATGGGTGGTCGCGCCTGCATCCGGGGGATGCGCATTTCGGTGTCGGTCATTGTCAGTCAGGTCGCCCACGGGGCCCCGACGGAGGAGATCCTCGCGAACTACCCCGATCTGGAATGCGAGGATATCAGAGCGGCGTTGGAGTATGCCGACTGGCAGACGCAGGAAGAAGTCCACGTCGGATGAGATGGTAGGGACAGTCTGCTGATCGTCAAGCGGACGGTCGACAATGGTCGATAGCGGGGAGGTGGTTAGTGTGAACGAGCTGATTTTCATGGTTGCGGAATCACCCGAGGGCGGATACGAGGCGCGGGCTCTGGGGGAGTCGATTTTCACCGAAGCTGACACATTTGCGGATCTACACGAGAAGGTCCGCGACGCCGTGCGGTGCCACTACGATCCCGGTCGGGAACCGAAAATCATCCGCCTGCACTTCGTGCGGGAGGAAGTGATCAGCGCATGAAGTTGCCGCGATCGGTCAGCGGGAATGATCTGGCCAACGCTCTTGGGCGGATCGGCTATCATGTGACGCGACAGACTGGCAGCCACATTCGCCTGACCCATCTGGACCCTCCGGAGCATCGTGTCACGGTGCCAAACCACAACCCAATCCGCGTCGGTACGCTGTCCGCCATCTTGTCCGAGATCGCCGAGAGGCGAAAGATCTCCAAGGATCAGTTAATCACCCTTCTCTTCGGTTGAACTCGCATGCTGCCACGATTGAAGCCTATCCCGATCAAAGACCGAGTCTCGTTTGTTTTCCTCGAGATGGGAAACCTCGATGTTCTCGACGGTGCTTTTGTGCTCGTCAACATCAAAGGTATCCGCACGCATATTCCGGTTTCGTGTTTCTCATGCAGCCGTGGCGCTCGCGTCCCGGGTGGGCTGTTTGCTCATCTGGGTCGGCGAAGGGGGTGTGCGACTGTATGCGTCGGGGCAGCCCGGTGGCGCGCGGGCGGACAGGCTTCTCTACCAGGCGCAACTCGCCCTCGACGACGATGCAAGGTTGAATGTTGTACGAAAGATGTATGCCCTGCGTTTTGGCGAGGCGCCACCGGAGCGTCGAAGCATCGACCAACTCCGAGGGATCGAAGGCGTCCGCGTCCGCAAAATGTATGAGTTGATTGCCCGGCAGTACGGCGTGGAATGGAAGAGCAGAAACTATGACCATACCGTGTGGGAAAGCGGCGACACCCCCAACCGCTGGTTGAGCGCCGCAACAGCCTGCCTCTACGGTGTTTGTGAAGCAGCGATACTGGCCGCGGGTTATGCCCCGGCGATCGGGTTCATCCATACGGGAAAGCCGCGCTCCTTCGTCTACGACATCGCCGACATTTTCAAGTTCGAGAGTGTCGTACCGGTAGCTTTCCACGTAGCATCCAAAAACCCACGCGATCCGGAGAGAGAGTCACGGTTAGGTTGCCGCGACACATTCCGGAAGACGCGCCTTCTTGACCGGATCATTCCGACCATCGAGGAGGTCCTCGCCGCTGGCGGCAAGGAAGTGCCTATGGCACCAGAGGAAGCGATCGAGCCGGCGATTCCCAACGAAGAGAGTATCGGCGATGCTGGTCATCGTGCTTGAGAACGCCCCGCCGCGCCTCAGAGGTCGGCTCGCACTCTGGCTCCTCGAGGTCCGTGCCGGCGTCTATGTCGGCAAAGTATCGAGGAAGGCACGGGACATGATAGTCAGGAATGTTGACAAGGGAATCGAGGAGGGTAACGCGGTTATTGCATGGAACGCGGCGAATGAGCCGGGTTACGACTTCATAACTCTAGGAAAAAACCGCCGGATTGCAGTCGAGATTGATGGTTTCAAACTGATCTCCTTCACCCCGGAACTCGCAGTTCCCGAGGGGGGGAGCGCAGGCGCCTTGGAATTGTCGAAATCGTCGGTGGGAAATTCGCCGGCTTCAGCTCTTTGAAAAATCAATAAGTTACGAGAAGACCGTTCCCCGCGCGAGCGGGGATGAACCGGCGCTCCTACCGTAATGGGCAATTTCTCCGAACCGTTCCCCGCGCGAGCGGGGATGAACCGCTGGGAACCCTGCGCCGTGGAAGAAGCCATTGCCGTTCCCCGCGCGAGCGGGGATGAACCGTAATCGCGCAGGCGGGCGTATTGTGCTATGCCCGTTCCCCGCGCGAGCGGGGATGAACCGCCCCGGGATCGCCTCGGGTAGCGCGATTGGCCCCGTTCCCCGCGCGAGCGGGGATGAACCGCAACAATTGGAGTACGTCGGGTCGCGGGGGTTCCGTTCCCCGCGCGAGCGGGGATGAACCGGAACAGGCCGCGCACGACGCCGGCGCCTGGCGCCGTTCCCCGCGCGAGCGGGGATGAACCGCCCGCGCCTGTACCGACACCGATCCCCACACCCCGTTCCCCGCGCGAGCGGGGATGAACCGCGACGATGCCTTGGACGCCCCGGAGCGCCGTGCCGTTCCCCGCGCGAGCGGGGATGAACCGTGCCCGGCCGGTGGTGGTGCAGGGGGTGCGGACCGTTCCCCGCGCGAGCGGGGATGAACCGTACGTGCTGTACTCCGGTGACACGGACGTTTCCCGTTCCCCGCGCGAGCGGGGATGAACCGACCGAACTGAATTCCGGCGGCGGGGCGTACAACCGTTCCCCGCGCGAGCGGGGATGAACCGGCGTGCGTGCGACTGATAGAGGCCGCCAAGCGCCGTTCACCGCGCGAGCGGGGATGAACCGGTGCCGAATGAGTCGCGCCCGAGACATATCCCCCGTTCCCCGCGCGAGCGGGGATGAACCAGAACGTCGTCACGGCGCTTTCCGTATTTCCGCCC
>JACQXT010000075.1:0-6185 GCA_016208665.1 Chitinivibrionia bacterium
CGGGCTTGCACGCTGTTTTGCGGGGACGGGCGTCGCCGTCTATGCGATCGATACGGACGGCGGAGCGGGATTCTTGAAGCGGTCGAAATATATCGAGCGCGTGATATCGCTCGGGTGCCGGATATCGCCGCAGGAGGCTTTCGTTGACAAGCTCTGCGCCTTGGGGCGCGAGTTGAAGGAACGTCATGAGCGGCGCGTGCTGCTGCTTCCTTCCGAAGATACGGGGCTTCGCGTGTGCGCCGATCATTTCGGGAGGCTCAAAGAATATTTCGTGCTGCTGGGAGATCCCGGGGAGTCCGACATCAAGCGGTTCATGGATAAAGGGAGTTTCTTTAATGAGCTTTCCCGCGAGGCGCCGTACGTTCCGCGAACGCTGCGCTTCGCCGGATTCGAGGAGGTCCATGCTTCGCGCGGCGATCTCCCGTATCCCGCAGCCGCCAAACCTGCGTGCAAAGACATCGCCATGTCGTTTCAGAAGAAGCTGGGAGCGAAGCTGGTCGTCCTCCGGTCGCCGGAGGATGTCGCCGGCAAGCTTCGCAATATCTTTCCGCCGGAGGGGATCGTCGTACAGGAGTTCATCGAGCATCGCGAGGGAGACGAGGTGTGCTGGTGGGGATACCGCTCCAGAAACGGCGCTGTCACGGGTATGACGGCCCGGGAGCTCAGGAAGTATCCGCATCCGGGCGGCACGGCAACGTTCATGCGCTCGGAACATGTCGAAGTGCTGCACGCGTACGCCCGCGAAATACTCGACCGCATCGGATTCCGGGGCCTCTGCGAGATGCCGTTTCTGCCCGCAGGCCGGTCAAGGCAGTACAAGGTGCTCGAACTCAATCCCC
Organism: Chitinivibrionia bacterium; assembly: GCA_016208665.1. Lineage (GTDB taxonomy): Bacteria > Krumholzibacteriota > Krumholzibacteriia > WVZY01 > WVZY01 > JACQXT01. Next base: position 840 of record JACQXT010000075.1, read on the forward strand.
GCCCCTGGCTCCAGATCGGGCTCATGCACCGGAGCGGATTCAACGCGCCGCTCATGGCGTACCGCGAGGCCATGGAGGCGGATATTCCCGTGCCTCCGGCGACTGCCCGCGAGGGCGTCACCTGGATAAGCCCGGAGTACGATCTTCTGCGCGCGCTCTCTTCGGGCCGCCCGGGCGGCAGGCTCAAGAATGTTGCGCAGTGGGCCGGGGATGTGCGGCGCGCGGACGACAGAACTGTGTGGGACTTCGCGGAGCCCGGCGTCACGGTTTCTCGTTTCATGTCGTATCCCGGAAAGTTCTGGAAGAACCGATCCATGATCGGCGCGGGCAACCGCTCGTGACCGCACCGAAGCCGCTCAACAGGGCGGCGGTCGCTTTCGGAACAGAGGCGGACAGACTCTTATGAACACGAAGAAGCTTCTCAAAGGCATCGCCGCCGTCCTCATGTGCGCGGTCGTCGTCTATTTCATCGTGCGGACGCTTCGCGCGAGCGCGGGCGAGCTTCGCAGCTACCGATTCGCTTTCAATTATTGGTATGTTATCTCCTCGTTTGCGTTGCTCGCGGCGAGCAGCCTCTTTCTCCCCTGGGCATGGAAAATCATCTGCGCCTTTTTTGGAGCGCACCTGAGCTACGCCGCTTCCCTCCAGATACAGTTTCTCAGTTATATTACGCGGTTGGTTCCGGGGAGGGTGCTGACGCTTCTGAGCCAGGTGGCGGTGGCGAAGGAACAACAGATTCCACCGCACGTCTCGGTGGCGACCGTCGTGATCTTCACCGTGTTCGGCACGCTCGTGGGAGTGCAGGTCTTCCTCGCAAGCATGCTCTTATGGCCGGGTGTGGGGCCTGCGATCAAGCTCGCCTGCGCTGCCGCAGCATGCGCGCTGTTCGCGCTCCTCCTGTGGTCGAAGGCGGTCGAAACGATCGTTTCCGCCGTTATGAGGAAAATCAAAGGACAGGCGGTTGCGTTTCACATGAGGCCGAGGGACGCGCTGGCCATCCAGGCGATTATCCTGGCGAGCTGGGCGGTCTATGCCCTTGCGCTTCATCTCCTCATGAACTCTCTCGCTTGATACCGATCGTGCTGAGATTGTGGATGACGCTCGGCGATATCATGCTTTTTGCGGCCGGTGTCGTTGTGCGCCGATTGTCGCGCGTGAAAGAAGGGTAGTTTCCTCACCTGCGCGTTAGCCGCGATCCTTCAAACGCTTGAGTATCGTCCTGTTCTCGCGCTGCACGCGTATGATGTCGCCGCGGAGCTTTCCGATCAGGATGGCGATGAATCCGAAGGCGAGTATCTGCATGCCGGCGAGTATGAGAATCACCACGAGCGTCATGAGAGGGCGCTCCGGATTGAGGCCGCCCGCGAATCGGAGTTCGGTAATGTAGATCCCGCCGGCGATCCCCAGGGCGAGGAGCAGCAGCCCCAAAAATCCGAAGATAAAAATCGGCTTCTCGATCGCCCAGTGCGCGAGGTGCCCCGTCACCATGCGCCGGATGCTCAGCGAAGAACGGCGTTTCGGCTCGCCTTTTTTCGTTTTTTTCCATCGGAGCACGGCGGGGATCTCTCCAATCGAATAGCCGAGCATCGCCGCCTTGGATATCACCTCGACGTGGAACTCCTTGCCGTCCGATTCCAGTTCGAGCGCATCGAGCGCTTCGCGCCTGTACGCCCGCGTCATGCCGCTCACCATGCTTACGCTCACCGGGAGCGTCGATGTGAGGAATCTGTTTCCCATGCGGCTCACCAGCGCCCTTCGGAAGGGAACATTCTCGAGCCGCCCGCCCTCGGCATACGGCGACGCGACGACGATGTCGTACTCTCCCTCTTCGAGCGCCCGAACGAGTCTCGGCACGATATCCGGCCCCCACGTCATGTCCGCTTCGGTGGAAACGACGATGCCGCCGCGCGCCTGTTCGAATCCCGCACGAAGCGCGTATCCTCTGCCGCGGTTCTTTTTATAGGAGACGCTGCGGACGCCCTCGTTCTCGGCGGCGAGCTTCTCAATTGCCGCGAGCGTGCCGTCCGTGCTGCCGTCGTTGACGAGAATGATTTCCCAAGCGCCCGCGCCGGGCTGCTCCGCCAGCACGGCGATGAGCGAGCGCACGTTCTCTTCAAGGTGCGCTTCTTCGTTGAAGGCGGGGATGACCACGGTGAATTTCGGTTCCGGCATCGTCATGGCTCCGTTTCTTGCGGGCGTCGCCTGCCGACGACCTCCCGCACAGCCTCGATCACGTCGCCCACGTCTTCGTCCGAGAGCTTGGGCGAAAAGGGGAGCGACAGCGTTCGCGCGGCGATGAATTCCGTATTGGGAAACTGGCCCTCGCACACTCCGAGTTTGCGCTGGTAGAAACGGTGGTGGTGCAGGGCCGTGTAGTGCACGCCCGTTCCAATCCGGCGCTTGTGCAGTTCGCTCTGCACCTTGTCGCGGCTCGTTCCAATCGTGTCGATATCGATGAGAACCGTATAGAGATGGCGGGCGTGAACGGTGCCTTCCTGCTCCGGCGCGGGCACGAACAGCGGCAGATCGGCGAATGCCTCGTTGTAGCGCTGCCAGATCTCGCGGCGCCGCGCGGCCCAGTGTTCGATGCGCGCGAGCTGGCAGAGCCCCACGGCCGCCTCCACGTCCGTCATGTTGTACTTGAATCCAGGCACCGTCACCTCGTAGTGCTTGAATCCGTCGTCCGAGAAACGTTTCCACGCGTCCGCCGTCAGCCCGTGCAGGGCGTATATCTTCGCCGTCTGCGCCCATTTCTCGTGGGGCGTCGAGATCATGCCGCCCTCGATCGTCGTGATGTTTTTCGTTACATAGAAACTGAAACAGGAGGCGTCTCCCAAACGGCCGATCTTCACGCCCTTCCATTCCGCTTCGATGGCGTGCGCCGCATCGTTTATGACATAGGCGCCGTGTTCGCGCGCGATGTCAAGGATCGCGTCCATGTCGCACGGACGGCCGGCGAAGTGCACCGGCAGAATGGCGCGCGTGCGTTTCGTCGCGGCGCCCTTGAGCTTCTCGGGATCGATGTTCTGCGTGTCGCGGTCCACATCGACGAGAACCGGTTTCGCGCCGGTATGAATGATCGCGTTCACCGTCGCGCAGAACGTGTGCGCCGTCGTGATAACCTCGTCGCCGGGGCCCACTCCCGCCATGAGGAGCGAGAGGTGGAGCGCGGAGCTTCCCGAATTGGTGGCCACAGCATGCGGCACGCCCAGGTACGAGCGGAACTCCTCCTGGAAACGCGCGACTCGAGGCCCCGTGCCGATCCATCCGGAACGCAGCGTGGCTTCGACCTCGCGGATTTCGTCTTCTTCGATCAGGGGAGCGCCGAAAGTGAGGTATGATGTTCGCATGGGATTTCTTTATATAAGGCCGCGCCGGGTGGTGAAGGGTTGGCGGGATGCGGCATGGCGCGATCGGGCGCTGCGGTGCCTGACGCCAGGCGCACGCACAAGCGATAAAACGCAGTATAAATAAACGTAGTAGGGCGTGTCAAGCAGCCGGCACGCCTTGCGACATGCGCGATTATTCCCCCGGCGCGCGGGATATTTGCTATCATTATGTTGATGCGGCCAGCGACCCCGGACCCGCGACCCAGGGCCAGCGACCCGCGGCCCCGGGCGCCGGCGTGGAGCCCGTGAGATTTTCCAACAAAGGAGGACCGGCCTACGTGAAAAAGAGATATGAAACCGCCCCTCTCAGACAGGCGCGGGAACGGGCATATCTCGTAGGAGTGAGTCTCCCCAGGAGCTCCATTGCGAGAGAGCGCGAATACCTGGATGAATTGGAACAGCTCGCCGCGACGGCCGGCGCAACCGTTGTCGGGACAACCGTCCAGGCCCGCACGCGCCTCGACGGGGCGACGTTCGTCGGCACCGGCAAAGCGCAGGCGATCAAGGAGGAATGTGAACAGCTCGGCGCCAACCTGCTGATCGTTAATAACGACCTCTCCCCCGCGCAATCGCGCAATCTCGAAAAGATTCTCAACATCAACATCATCGACCGCACGGAACTCATCCTCGATATATTCGCGAAGCACGCTCAGACGCGCCAGGCTCGGATACAGGTCGAGCTTGCGCAGCTCGCGTACCTGCTGCCGCGCCTGCGCAAACTCTGGGATCACCTCTCGCGCCAGGCCGGCGGCATCGGCACGCGCGGTCCCGGCGAAACGCAGCTCGAGGTGGACCGCCGGCGCGTCGACGCGCGAATCACGCATCTCAAGCTCCAGCTCAAGAAGTTCGAGCGGCGAAAGGACACGGTGAGAAAATCGCGCGGCGACTATCCGATCGTCGCCATCGTGGGATACACGAACGCGGGCAAGTCCACTCTCATGAACGCCCTCACCGGCGCGGACACGCTCGTCCAGGACCGGCTCTTCGCAACGCTCGATACCACCACGAGAAAACTCGCCGCATCCAAAAACAGCGGCTCCCGCGATCCGATTCTCATGGTCGACACGGTGGGATTCATACGAAGACTCCCCCACCACCTGATCGAAAGTTTCAAGGCCACGCTCGGAGACATCGCGAACGCGGACCTGTATCTGCACGTTGTGGACGTCTCACACTCCGCGTTCCTGGAGCAGATGGAAATCACCGACGTGACGCTCCGGACGATCGAGAACCCCGGCGTCAAGACAATCCACATCTTCAACAAGATAGACCGCGTGGAAGAAGAATTCGCCGCGGGCGTCGCGCATCGCTATCCCGACGCGCTGTTCGTTTCGGCGGCGCAGCGGCGGGGCGTGGAGGAGCTGAAAAACCGGGTCGAAGAATTCTTCTTCGGGAGAATGATGAGCGTGGAGGTGAAACTCCCTGCGACCAATGGGAAGGCAATCGCCAAAGCGAAGAGCCTTCTTCGCGATTCTCGGGGCAGGATGAGAGGAACCTATTTCGTCCTCCGGGGGATGGTCGAAAGCAGGAACATCTCCCAGCTCGAGAATTTGGACGGGGCGAGGGTGAAGTGTATGCCGTGAGGGGGGAAACGTCTTGGGAATTCGATCTTCGCCTTACTCTTAATCCGGGAAGAACGCTCGACCAAACGCAAGCTTGTTTGCAGATAGTGCTGCTTAACGCAATCGAAAAATAATGCCCACCGCCCACGCCGGGCGACCCCCAGGAGGTACCACGACGACCGCGCAATCCGGACAAAAAGCGCTTTTCTCCAACAGGAACTTCCTCGTCCTTTTCACATCCGACACCATCTCCGCCTTTGGAGACAGAGTAAGCATCTTTGCCCTGTTCATACTCCTCTTCAACATGACGGGCAAGGCGCTCGACATGGGTCTCCTGATGATCGTCCAGGCGATTCCGGCCATCATCGTCGGCCCCGTGGCAGGTGTATATGTGG
>JACQXT010000075.1:6286-8210 GCA_016208665.1 Chitinivibrionia bacterium
ACGCACATCATACAGGCGGTCCTCACATTGCTCATTCCCTTCACGACGAACGTCGGGCAGATCTACGCAATTGCGGCGGCGCTCTCGGTGGCGCGGCAATTTTTCAACCCGGCGCGTCTCGCGCTCCTGCCCGAAATCGTCGGGTCCGAGGATCTCCCAAGAGCAAATTCGCTCATTATGCTGACCAACAACCTCCTGCTCATCGCGGGCCCGGCGGCAGGAGGCGTGATCGTCGGATTTGCCGGTACGAGTCCCGCGTTTTTCGTCGACGCGGGCACATTCATCGTTGCGGCCGCGATTCTATTTGGCATGGCCGAAGGAGCGGCGCGCACGGCCGCCCCGGAGAGTACGCCTGGGGGGTTCATGGCTCAACTCAAGGAAGGTATCGCGTTCATGGTTGCGAACCCGCTCATACGATACCTCGTGCCGTTTCTCGCGCTCCTCATTTTCATCGGCAGCATGCAGAGCCCGCTCATTGTAATATTCGTGAAAAGCGTGCTCTTGCGGGGCGACGTCGAGCTTGGAGTTCTTATGGGCGCCATGGGATTGGGCGGCATCCTCGGCGGGATCGCGGCCGGCATCTTCGGCAAGAGACTCGCCCGCGCGGGGAACATCTCCTGGCTGATCGTCCTCGACGGAGCGCTCCTGATAGCTTTTGCGCTCAACAGAAGCTATCCTGTCGGCCTGGCGCTCTTCGTAGTGTTCGGCACGATCGGCGCGGCGCTTCAGATCATCATCATGTCGCTCCTGCAGGCGCGCATCCCCGAAACCAAACGGGGCCGGGTGTTCGCCAACCTCGCCCCCGTATTGGGGCCGCTCTCTATCGTGAGCATCGGGCTGGGGACGTTTCTAGCGGATGCGGTCGGCGTGGTTATCGTGCTCGTTGCTTCTGGTGCGGCCGAATGCATGAGCGGGTTTTTAGCGCCTCTGGTGCCTGGATATACCAGGAAGCTCCGGGAGCTGGATTCCGCCGCCGGGTGAAGAAATTGCGCTATCTGTAAGAACGGCACGGGTTAGAGCAGCGCGGCCTGGGCTTGCAAAGTTCGAGATATTGCAGTAAAATAATATGATATCAATCAGACAGAAACAAACATATACACCAATTTAGTAACAATAGGCAATATAAAGGAACTGACATGAACAAGACGTTTCCGCTCGATGTAGATCAGCTCCGATCGGTCCTGGACTATTTGAATATCGGAGTATATGTCACCGACCTCGATCGGCGAATCGTTTTGTGGAATCGCAAAGCCGAGGAAATCACAGGCCACACAGCGGCCGATGTGATCGGGAAAGCTTGCCATGAGAATATCCTCGTGCATATCGACAAAGACGGGCACAAACTCTGCACAACGAAATTGTGTCCGCTCTACAGAGCCATGAACCTCAACAAGGCGAGTCGATCGCCCGCCATTATATATGCTCGCTGCGCCGACGGGCACCGCATCGGCGTGTCCGTGGATTCATCGCCGATGCACGACGCCGATGGAAAGGTGATCGGCGGGATCGAAACCTTCAGCGACTCGACGGAGCAGGTGCGCAACCTCGAGTTTGCCAAGCAGATCCAGCAGAACCTCTTTCCGAAACTGCCCATTGATGCGCCGGGGCTCCGGTTCGATGTCCGCTATTATCCGCACGATCTTGTGGGCGGAGATTTTTATGACATTCGCGAGGTAGCGCCCGGCCGCTATGGTTTCATGATTGCGGATGTCATCGGGCATGGCGTATCGGCGGCTCTCTATACGATGTGGTTGAAGAGCCTGAGCGAGAGCCTGGAAAAACTGGGAGCTCGCCCGGGCGAGTTCCTGACGGCGGTTAACCACAAGCTCAGCAAGTTCGTCGTGAGCGAAGGCTTCGCGACCGCTTTCTACGGAGTGCTGGACACCGAACGCTGGGAGCTCACCTACACGAACGCAGGACATCC
>JACQXT010000088.1:0-6634 GCA_016208665.1 Chitinivibrionia bacterium
CTTCCTGCTCGGCGCGGCGCCCGTGTTGAACCTCGTGCCCCTCGGAGAAATTTCCGCGGAACGCTTCCTCTATCTTCCGTCCGTCGGATTCGCTCTCGCGCTGGGGGCGCTGTTCGCACCCGCGTTCGAAGGCGCGCGAATCTTCGCGCACTCGCCCGGAAGCCCGGCCCCGGCAGGCGCCCGCGCCGGAACCCGCGGGCAAGGACGCAACACGCCTCTCGCCGCAGTTCTTTTCCTGGCCCTTCTCGCCGCGTACGGCGCGCGGACCGTCGCCCGCATCCCCGACTGGAAGAGCGAGGACGTGCTCTTCGCGAAAACGGTCGAGGCCTCCGGCGGCAGCGCCCGGGCCCATCTCAACCTGGGAAATGCGCACCGCAGAAACGGCCGCGCGCAGGAGGCGATCGCGGAGTACAAGAAGGCGTTGGAGATTTTGCCCGGGTACCTCGAGGCCATGAGCAATCTCGCCGGCATGTACCGGCAACAGGGGAGGATCGACGAGGCCGCCGAACTCCTCGCGCGGGCGATCGCGAAGTACCCCGAAAACGCGGAACTCCACGGCAATCTCGGCACCATCCTGGTGGCCCGGAAACGGTTCGACGAGGGCAAGCGGGAGCTGGAACTGGCAATCAGGCACGATCCGAGAAACATGCGCGCCCGCTATAACCTCGGCATCGTCCATACGATGCTGAAAGAAGAAGCCCGGGCCCTCGAGCATTTCGAAGAGGTGAAGGACAAGGGCGCCGAATTCGAACTGGCGTACTATTACATCGGAACCATCGAAGCCGCCCGCGGCAACATGCAATACGCCAAAGGGCAGCTCGAGCGATTCCTCGAGATTCATCGCGCGAACGATCAATTCCGAAGCAAGGCGGAGGAATTGCTCCGCGAGGCCGGCCGGCCGGCGGCCGTTCCCGGCCGGTAACCGCTCACTTCGTTCAAGACAGGAGGGTATGATGAAACATTCTTCGATGCGCATATCGCTGCTCGCTGCGGCGGCGCTGCTTCTCTTCGCGCACGCGACTGCGCCCGCGGCGCCGGGAGACGTCAAGGCTTCGTTCAACATTCCGTGCTACTACCCGTCGGGCCTGGCTTCCGACGGAAAGAACCTCTATCTCGCCGATTGGCGAAGCGCCAAACTCTACGCGCTCTCTCCGGCCGACGGCTCCGTGCTTCGGACGCTCGACGCGCCGACGCTCAAGCCCCGCGGCCTCGCCTTCGGCCGGGACCGGCTGTTCGTGTCGGACGATCATACGGGATTCGTGTACGCGCTGAACCTCGAGAGCGGCATCGTGGACTGGTCGTTTCAAGCCCCCGGCTCCGGCGCCGCAGGGCTCGCATTCGGAAACGGACGGCTGTTCATCCTCGAACGGAGCAGCAAAAAGATCTTCACGGTGATCCCCGAGGACGGCACCATCCTCTCGTATTTCGACGTGCCGGACAATGCATGCGAATCGATCTGCTTCGACGGGCGCTACCTGTGGGTTTCGAACAGGGTGGCCGACGAAATCTACATGGTGGATCCCGAAAGCGGCATGGTGATCGGCATCCTCGCCGCGCCGGGACCGTACGCCGCCGGACTCGCGTGGCACGACGGCGACCTCTGGAACGTCGATTTCCAGAACCGCAAAATCTACCGTCTGGCCACGAAGGGTGAAACGAAGTACCGCTTGAGCGATACGCGGGAAGCGCGCGTCGAATACCTCTGGGCCCTGAACAACTACGGGCCCGGCGAAGTCAAGGATCTCGTGCTGAACATCGCACTTCCCGACGAACTCCCCAATCAGACGCTGCTCTCCGACATGGCGTTTTCCATTCCGCCGTCGAGCACCGGCGCGGATGCGTGGGATCAGAACTGCGCGAAGTTCGAATTGGGCGACGTTCCTGCGGGAACCAAGAAGGCGATGACGTTTCACGTAAACGCGCGCGTCTCGGCGATACGCTATCTGATCATACCGGAGGAAACCGGATCGCTCCGCGACATTCCGAAAGACATCCGCGCGTCGGCGGCTGGGACGTTCCCGAAGTGGTGCTGAAGCGAGGGAGCGGGTCCTGCTCTGAATACACGTTCTCCTTCGTTTCGCTCTGCAGGGCCGCAGGGCTTCCCGCACGCTACCAGGGAAGCATCGTCGTGCGGGGCGACGACGCAAGCATCGACGAGGCGTTTCACCGCTGGGCGCAGGTGTATCTGCCCAACTTCGGCTGGGTGCCGGTGGACGCGAACAGGGGCGACAGCCCCTCTCCCGCGGGCCAGGCCAAGGGCATCGGAGAGCTTGCCAACCGGTTTCTCATCACGACGCAGAGCGGCGGCGGCTCCGAGCATCTCGGCTGGAGCTACAATTCGTTCGCGACATATAAATTGAGCGGCTACTGCAAGGTGGAGGAGGACAACTTCGGATTCTGGGAGCCGATCAGGAAAACGGACGCCGACCCCGCCTCGGACAAGTCGCAGGCCGAAGGAGAATGCCGGCCGTAGCGGGCGCGGCTCGTTTCGCTTGATGGATGTGCGGTCTCCTCACCCGCGCCCGCTTCGCGAAGCTTCCCGCCTGCGGCGGGTGATCTTCGCTCGCTCCGCGCGAACGGTTCGTCGACCGCACATCCATCAAGCTTAACAGCGCGGCTCCGAGGACACATGGTCTACCTGCTCCTGATATCCATCGTTCTGTTCATACTCGCGTACCGCTGGTACGGGGCGTTTCTCGAACGCCAGTTCGACATCGATCCCGGCAGGCCCACTCCCGCCCACGTGCTCCGCGACGGCGTCGATTATGTTCCCGCCAGGACGCCCGTGCTGATGGGCCACCACTTCTCCTCCATCGCCGGCGCGGGCCCCATCGTCGGTCCCATCATCGCCGTCTCCTTCTTCGGATGGCTCCCCGTCGTGCTCTGGATCGTCCTCGGAGCGATCTTCATCGGCGGCGTTCACGACTACGCTTCCCTCGCCATGTCGATACGGCACAAGGCGCAATCCGTGGCGCAGATCACAAAAGACTTGCTGAGCCCCAGAGCTCACAAGCTGTTCCTCATATTCATCTGGTTCACGCTCGTGTACGTTCTCACGGTGTTCGTCGACCTCACGGCGGTCACGTTCATGGCCGACGGCGGCGTTGCGACGTCGTCCGCCATCTATATAGCGCTGGCGATTCTGTTCGGCCTGTTCCTGTATCGCCTGCACCTGTCTCTCGCCGCGGCCAGCATCATTCTCGTCCCCTTCGTGTTTGCGTCGGTCTACATCGGGCAACTGATTCCGATGAGTCACCCCGCGCCCATCGCTCACGGCGACCCGAAAACAACCTGGACGGTCATTCTGCTCGGCTACTGTTTCATCGCGTCGGTCACGCCGGTCTGGATACTGCTCCAGCCGCGCGATTACCTCTCATCGTACCTCCTCTTCGCCTGTATCCTCGGAGGCACGGCGGGAATCCTGATCGGCCGCCCGCCGCTCGACACCGATCCCTTCCTCGGTTTTCACACGGGGCTCGGGTATCTCTTCCCCGCGCTCTTCATCACCGTCGCCTGCGGAGCCTGCTCCGGTTTCCACTCCGTCGTTGCGTCCGGCACCACCGCAAAACAGCTCTCGAGCGAACGCGCCGCGCGCCCCGTGGCGTACGGTTCGATGCTCGTGGAGTCGATGCTCGCCCTCATCGCCGTGGGCGCCATCGTCGTCGCCGGCGGTTCGATGGGCGGCGGGTCTCCGCCGCAGTTGTTTGCCGAGGGTATGGGAACGTTTCTTCAGGCGCTCGGAATTCCGCGCTCGCTGGGCGTGCCGTTCGGACTCCTCGCCCTGAGCACGTTTCTACTCACGACGCTGGACACGGCGACGCGACTGGCCCGCTACATACTCGAAGAGTTCTTCAACATATGGTCCTATAAGACTCACCTGGCGGCGACGGCTGCGACCATCGCGCCGCCCCTCTGGTTCGCATTGATTCGGATCGAGGATTCGGGAGGGCGGGTCATTCCCGTCTGGGAGGCCATCTGGCCCGTATTCGGCTCCACCAACCAGCTTCTCGGCGCGCTCGCGCTCATGACCGCGGGCGTGTGGCTCAGGCGCCGCGGCAAGCGGGCGCTCTTCGTATTCATCCCCATGTTCTTCATGCTTTCCGCGACCCTGCTCGCGCTCGTACAGCTGGTCGCCGCTTTCGGATGGAGCTTCATTGGAGGAATAGCGGCGCTGCTCATCATCCTCGCAGTTATACTGGGAATAGAATCGCTGAAGGCGTGCGCGCGACGCCGAGCGTGAAAGACAGGCGGTTGACGAACCTTTGCGCGGAGCGAGCGAAGATCGCCTGCGCTTCACGCGAGCGGCAGCGCTAACGTGGCGACGGCGCCCGTGGCGCCGGAGCAGTTTTCGACCGTGACGTCGCCGCCCATTTCCCTCGAGAGCGACCGGCAGATCGCCAGGCCCAACCCCGTTCCGGTCGTCTTGGTCGAGAAGTACGGCTCGAACAGCTTCTCGTTCGCCGCCTCGCTCAATCCGGGGCCCGTATCAAAAAACGACAGCCGCAGAAACCGGACTCCTTCCTCGCGGGTTTCCTCGCCGATGATCGACAGGGTCCCTCCGTCCGGCATCGCCTCCAGGGCGTTTTCGATCAGGTTCGTACAGATCTTGCGGAACGCTTCCGCGTCGGCCATGACGATCATGTCGCGCGGGGAGAGCGAGAGCGACACGTCTACGCTCGACGTGTTCTGCGTATAGGGGACGATGATGGACTCGATGAGCGGCGCGAGCGGGTTGGCCTTGACGGCAAGCTGCTGCATCTTGCCGAAGCTCGAGAACTCGCCGGCGATGCGTTTGAGCACATCGACCTGATGTATGATCGTGTCCGAGCTTTCTTTGAATATCCGTTCGAAATCGGGAGACCGCTGGTCGTAGGCCTTTTTCATGAACTGCGTGGAAAGCTTGATCGGCGTCAACGGATTCTTGATCTCGTGCGCGATCTGCCGCGACATTTCCAGCCAGGCAGAGAGCTTTTTGGAATTGATGAGCTCCGTCAGGTCCTCGAATACAAACACCGTGCCGAGGTAGCGGTCGTCGAGAGTGAGTTTGGTGTGCATATACTTGATGGTGCGCCGCCTCCCGTCCTTGGTGATCGCGAACTCGGACGAGAGGAACGGATCCCGCGAGCGCGAACTGGCCTGCAGGGCGAGGAAGAATTCGGGCGCGGTTCCGGTTTGAACAATCCGTTCGGGCACCGTCCCGATCACGCCGTGCGCATCGACGCCGAGAATGCGTTCGGCCGCGCTGTTCAGGGTGACGATCCTTCCATCGGCATCGGTGCTGATCACGCCCGTTCCGACGTTCGCCAATATCGCCTCGAGATACCGTTTTCGCTCTTCCAGCGCCGTCTGCGAGTCCGCCAGCTTGTCGGTCATGTCGTTGAACGCTTCCATGACGATGCCGATCTCGTCGTGCCGCTTGAGGGGAAGCTTGTACGTGAGCTCGCCGCGGGCGATCCGCTTCGTGCCTTCCAGGAGATACCTGAGCGGCTCGAAGATGCCGCGAGCGAGAACGAGGCCGAGGCCGATGGTCGCCGCGAAAAGGAGCGCGAAGATGCCGAACACAACCGCCGTCGCCTTACGGACTTCGAGCAGATAGGATTCGGCCTGAAAGAGAAGCGGAAGGCTCAGAGCCGCCGCTTCGGCGGTATCCGCCGATTCGAGGGGCAGATAGGCGACCTGATAGTTGTAGCGCCCGGCGCGCTCCGTCGCGAGGGCGTGATCGACTCCCAAGAGCGACACCTTCACAAAGGCATTCGTGTTCATGAGCGCGTTCACGAGCCCGCTCGCGAGCAACCCTTCCCTGCTCGACGCGGCAAGCTGTCCCCGGTAGTAAACGTTGATGTCCGCTCCCACCTGATCGGCCACCTCCCCCAGCAGGTCGCTTCCCAGCCGCCGGCCGAAGTAGATGTAGTGTTCGCTCGGGTAGCCGTTCCGCTCCACGGTAAACGGCTTGCCGAATACGCCGATGTACGCATCGTCGCCGTCATGCTTGACGAACAGTTCGTCCCGGGAATGCAACGCGGCGTTGTCCGCCCCGGCATACAGAATCAGCAAGCCGTCGTCCCCCATGATGAAATGCGATTCGGTCTCGCCGGCGGCCAGCGCGCCGACATCCATGCTGCCTGAAATAATCTTGAACTCTTCCCGCAGCATGTTGACCAGCGCTTTTTTCGCGCCGAACGCCTTGGACAAAGCTTCTTCTCTGTTCTCCTCGATAAACCGATTCTTGATCATTTGAACGGAGAACAATCCGAGAATGATCGCGGGAACGAGCGCGGTTGCGAGAAAGGACGCAAGCAGTTTCTGTTGGAATTCCAAGCGCCGCACCTGCGTGAGCGTCGGCAGAACCTTCCGGAACGGCGGCACCTGTTTGAGCATCACAATGAGAACGATGATGCCGAACGAAAAGAGCATGTGCAGGGAGAGCAGCGTCGACCACCGCAATCCGTGCCACAACGGCGTCGGCGTCTTGAAACCGGCGAGCAGCGTGATTCCGGACTCCTCCGTGTCGCTGACCATGAACCGGCACGGCCCGCCCGGCAGGGAAAGCTGCGGCCACCTGAGTCCTTTCGCCTTCTGGATCTTATCCGCCGGCAGGGTGATCCCGACCGGCAGCTCGTCGGACGACGACTCA
>JACQXT010000088.1:6681-17246 GCA_016208665.1 Chitinivibrionia bacterium
ACGAAGGCACCTTTGAGCCTGGCCAGCACCAGGGCCTCCGGTTCCTCGATCCGCGGTTCGATACCCCCTTCCTGGACGTTCCTCAGAATTTCCGGCGTGCGCGGACCGGTCAGCGCCGCCCAGGAGAGATTCTCGAAGAAGTAGGGAACGTCGATGATGACCTTCCCGAGCATGAACTGCTGCACCCGGTCTCCCGGTTCCGGTATGAACTCGCCGATGGTCACGATGCCGCGATAGAAACGGACGACGCCCCGCGTCGTGGCCTTGGCCAGCTTGAGCACGGCTCTCGATTGCCCGGACGGCGTATCGGTTCGTTCTTCGCCTTCGGAAAAATCCGCTCTGAACGGCATATCGACCGTGAATCTGCTGACGACGCTGTCTCCCCGGTCGAACACGTACAGCGCGCTGCTATACCCGAGAAGACTCAGGGGGCTCTCCGCCCAGAGATTGAATCCCAGATTCCGGATATCCGCGGATCCGGGTTGCCGGAGGGCCCTCACGAGCGCCGGATCTTTGGAGAGCTCCTCAAGTATGTCCTCGATGATGAAGGCCTTCCAGTTGTCGGCGGGATTGGCAAGCTCGGCCGCCCGTTCCTGGACGAACGTTTTTCTCAACCCCTGGTACTCGCTGCTCAGATAAATGTAGGCCGTTCCGGAAATGATCGCGACCAGGTAGAAGGCGGCGATGACGATCGACACGAGATCTTCGCGATGTATGAAGCGCGGAGCGAAAACAACGAAAGCGAGAACGAGGAGCGAAAGAATCCCGAATACCCATCCCCACAAGAGCGCCGATGCGGCGACTGCAACGGCTGCAACTGCGGCGGTCTTGCCCGCATCGCCTCGTCCTTTCAGCCGGAAAACGCCCCACATGAGCACGATTGCCGAGAGAGAAATGCCGACCATCATGAGGAACACGCCCAGATGGAGCACGATCACTTGCGACTCGAAGAAATCCACCGCCTGCCCGATGAGGCGGGGATTGGCGTTCACGACCACCATATTGATGAACCGTCTCGAGAGTTCGAAAAAGGCGAGAAGGATCAGCGCGCCCGCAGCGCCTTTCAAGAGAAACATCCCGGGAAGAGCGCTGCCGGAAGCGCTTCGAGGCCCGGCGTTTCCGCTCCGCGTAATCTTGAGGACGCCGTAGAGCGCAACGACGAAGGCAAGCGCGGTGATCAGGAGGTCTCCGGCGCTTCGCATCAATCCCCACAGCGCCGGGGTCGCAAAAATGACGGGATCGAATATCTTCAATCCGCCGCCCGGGGTTACGGTCTGAAATGAAAGGAGCGAATACCTGAACACCGCCATGAATACGACGAGCAGGTTGACTTTCAGAGCCGTCGGCGCGGGAGCCGCGCGCGCGGGCACGCTCGCGAACCCGGCGATGAACAGCACGAGAAGCGCCGCGAGCACGCACAGTTTCGCTGCGAGCGCGAACGGGGCCTGGCGGCGTTCCAGGAAGTGCCTGAAAGGGTACCCGTGCACGGACACGTCGAGGATCGGGTAGCCGAGCGCATTTCTTACAACCGCCCGTCCGTTCAGCCCCGCGGTCTTGTCCCCGCCGATGTCGCCGATGCGTTCCATGTATGAAGGATACCGTTCGCCGGACGCCGTTGAATCCGCGCGTGCCGGAGACGCGGGGTGTTTAATCTGCCTCCTGTGGAGCTGCGCGCTCTCCGATGCGGGATAATAATCGAAGGCCACGGCGCCTTCCGGGCCGCGGCCGATATCGTCGGCAAGGCTCGCGCCTTTGATGAATTTGTTGTTCACCTTGTAGTTGGCTTCGAGCGGTATTTCAACGATGATAGTCGCCGCCGCTTGCTCCTCATCGCCGCGCCTGACGGGGATGCAATCGGTCAGGACCCGGTAGAGCGACACCTGCCGCGAATAGACCACATGCTCCCCGCTCGTTACAAACCGCTCGTCCACCGGGAACAGCGTTTGCGGCCAGCCCGCCCACGCAATCCGCGCGCCGCGCGCATCGAACAGTTGGATGCCGATCTCCATGCCCGCCGGCAATGCTTCGCTTTTCCCGGCCTCGTTCGCGAGCCGCTCGAACTCGCCGAACGCTTTGAGCCGAAACGCCAATGAATCTTCTCCGGCTCTGCTCCGCTCCAGCAGCACAAACTCGCTTGCCGCCGTTCCGATGTCGGCGGAAAGCATTTCCAGCGCGTGCACCTTGGTGCCTGCCGCGACGAGCGTTGCGCCGATCGTACGGGATTCGCTCTCCCGCCATGCGTTTTCCAGCGAGTCTCCGCCCGAATGCGCCATCCACGAGGACCACGTGCCCGCACCCAGGAGAGCGATGACGGCGAAGAGGAGCATGCGGCGCCGCCGCCGCAGCCGGATGGAAAGGACGAGAGAGGCGAGCAGGAGCGCGGCCGAGGGATAGAGGGGGAGAGCAATACCCGTGATGACTCGGATATAGAGCGCTATCCCGGCAATGCACGCCGGAACAAGCGCCCTTCCCGTTTTGTTCAATGTGAATATTCTCGATCGCATTTAGAACTCCCGCTCGTGCAGTGCGCGAACCGCGCAGGCGCCTTCCGTGCGGTGCGGCACGGGGCGGCGCCGGTTCGGAATACGAACGTTAGGCGTATGCTTCGCCGGATTGTATTCCAGAAGCGTCTGCTTGTATAGCTTGAGGAAATGAAATCTGGATGCGGCGGAGAGAGGACAATCAGCGGACGGATTTGATTTCACTTATCACCCAGCGCTCGTTTTCCCGTTGGAGTGACACATATATCTTGTCTTGGTACAATCTCCCATCGTCTCTTCGTTTATATTGGCGCTCGGCCACCGCGTACACTTTCCGGTCGCCGTCATGGATATTTCGATACTGAGTGAACTCGAACTTCTTGGTGATCGTGTACTTGAACAAATCCTTGAAGAGATAGTAGCTCTGATTCTTGCTGAAATAGCCTCCTTTGGGGCCGGCGCCGGAGATCGAGAGAGCCACCTTGCCTTTGCCGAAATGACCGAGAATGCCGTCGACGCTCCCGGCCTTCCATCCTTGTTCGATATCGCCAAAAATGGACAAAGGAACTTCAGAAGCGCCGCTCTTGCCGGGAGCGGCTGGTAGCGCTTTGCCGGCGGGCGCCAAGCTTCTTGTCCTGGCGGTCTGCGCATGGCATACGCTGAAGACGTTAAGCAAAACGATCAGAACGAGGGCCGCTGAAAGAAATGAAATGGACTTATGCATACTCTGTGACCTCTCCGGTTACAGCAAGCAATTATATAATTGCAACCCATATGCCAGGATTGATTCTGTTGATTTTAAATAAGTTACGTGCAATGCCGAGGAAGGAAATGTACTCGCAAGAGACAGGTATGACCTGAAAAGGGGACGGTTGCCGAGGGAGCGCGTGCTGCGAAAATGATGGGTGGTTTACGAACCTTTGCGCGGAGCGAGCGAGGATCGCCCGCCGCAGGCGGGAAGCCGAGCGGAGCGGGCGCAGGTAAGGAAACCACCCATCCTTTGCGCAGGCCCGGGATCCTGCCGTTCCCCGCGCATCACCACGTCTTCACCACGATGATCCAGAGGATGGCGAAACCGAGCCCGAGTTTTACGACAATCGCCAGGGCCCTTCCCAGAAACGCCCAGTATCCCACGCGCACCGCTGATTCAAGTTTTCTATAGGCGATGTATTCTCCCGCAACGGCGCCTGCAAAGGAACCCGCAAATCCGAGGACGAGGCTGCCGAACGGAGGCGCGAGAGGGGCTCCTGCGATCACCCCGAGCAATCCCCCCAGGAAAGTCCCGAAGATACCGTACCTGCCTCCTCCTTTTTTCGCCACCACGGCGACCCCGAGAACCGACTCGATGATCTCGCCAAGCACCGCCAGGCCCACACACAGGAGGAGATAAAACCAGGTTATCGCAGTGAAATGGGTCGCGAGCGCGAAGATGAGCGCCACGGCAACGAGGACCCAGATGCCGGGAAGTCCCAGCGCCATGGAAAACAGGCTCAACGCACAGAAGAGATACAACAGGATCAGCAGGAGTTTATGCAGGTAGACAGGCATCGGCTCTCTACGGACGGCGGAGCCATATCCGCCCCGCCGGGAGCGGGCACATCATCACCGCCCCCGCTGCAGGTCGCCGCGCTACCGGCTCTTCGCCTTCGCACGCGCGGTTTGAATGGTTTGCCATTCGACGGCAACCGCAGCGGCTATGAATATCGACGAATAGGTGCCGAATATGATGCCGATCAACATTGCGAGAGAGAAGTCCCGTATCGTTTCTCCCGCGAATACAGCCAGAGAGAGCAGCACGAGAATCGTCGCGACGCCGGTAATGAGGGTTCTCGAGAGCACTTCGTTGATGGAGACGTTCACGATCTGATCGAAGTGATCCCGCTTGCGCATGCGCATGTTTTCTCTGATACGATCGAACACGACGATCTTATCGTTGATCGAGTATCCGAGGAGGGTCAAGACCGCGGCGATGATGGTAAGGGATATCTCTCGATTCGTTATCGAGAAGAATCCCAGAACGATGAGGACGTCGTGAAGCAGCGCGATAATGGCCGCGATGGCGAATTTGAACTGAAACCGCCACGTAATATAGACGATGAGTCCCGCAAGCGAATACATGACCGCCCAGAATGCCGAGGTCTTGAGCTCGCTTCCGATCTTCGGCCCTACCGTCTCCATGCGGCGTATCTCGACGCTCGTCGTTCCGGCGCCGGCTTGGAGAGCATTCTTGATTTTCTCCGCCGCTTCGGCGGCTTCGCCCACGCGCCGAACTTTGATCAAGATCTCCGTCGGACCGCCGAAGGTATTCACTTCGCTGTTCGCGAATCCCGCCTTCGCGACGATATCCCTGATCGTTCCCAGAGGGACGGGGGTGCCGGTTTGTATCTCGACGAGCGTTCCGCCCTCGAAGTCGATGCTCGTATTGAATCCCTTGTGCACGACCATGGACGCCAGGCCTATGACGATGAGCGCCAGCGAAGCGAGCATCGCCTGGCGTCTGATTTTCATATACGCAAGATTAGGAGTCTTGAAAAACTGCATGGTGGTTGTCCCTTGTATTTGAATTAAATGCTCAATTTCTTGAGCACCCGCCGCGCGGTGACGAGATCGTACACGACTCGCGTGCACAAGATTGCCGTGAAAACGTTCGCGATAAGGCCGATACCCAGGGTCGTGGCGAATCCCTTGATGGGGCCGGTTCCGAACTGCCAGAGGAAAAACGTCGTTATCAAGGTCGTGACATTAGAGTCCAGGATTGCCGAGAACGCCCGGTCGTAGCCGCTGTCGATCGCGCTTCGCACCGTTTTCGCCTTGGCGAGTTCCTCTTTGATTCTCTCGAAGATCAGCACGTTGGCGTCGACCGCCATGCCGATCGTGAGAATGAAGCCCGCGATGCCGGGAAGCGTGAGGGCCGCATGCAGACGGGCCAAGGCGGCAAGGACGATGATAAGGTTCAACACGAGCGCTGCGTTGGCCAGCATTCCCGAGGCGCGGTAGTACAGAACCATGAAGAGCACAACCGCAAGAAATCCGTAAATCCCGGCTTTCGTGCTCGAATCGATCGAGTCGCGTCCGAGCGACGGCCCAACCGTGCGCTCCTCCTCGATGCTCACCGATGCGGGCAAGGCGCCGGCCCTCAACACGATCGCCAGATCGCCCGCTTCCTCGTCGGTGAACCTTCCGGTGATTCTTCCTTCGCCGGTCGGAATTTTCGTCTGAATGGTGGGCGCGGAGCGGATCTTCGAATCGAGGACGATGGCAAGCTGCCTCCCGATATTCTCTCCCGTGACGCGGGAGAACTTGACCGCGCCCTCTCTGTCGAGCGAGAACAAGACATTCAGGTTCGCCGGGTTGTCGGGGTCCGGACGGGTGGAGGCATTCGTCAGCGACTTTCCCGTAATGACGGCCTTTTTATCGACCAGGTATAGAATCCTGCCCTTGCCGCCGCCTTCGAGCGGTTTGGTTTCTGTTTCCCACAGAAACTCGGCTGACGGCGGGATCGCTTTTTGCGCTTGAGACGTGCGAAGAAGGATGCCGACCTTCTCCATGTTCTTCTCGTCGACGACTACGCCGCCGAGAGAGAACGAATATAAATATGACGTGAAGGGCCGGTCCTCGGAGATTGCCTCGATCGGAATTTCCGGCTCCGCCTCCGTTCCCGGGATCGTGGGAAGGATCGAATCGCCGGCGGCAACCTGTGGGGTTTCGGTTTGAGAAGCCTGAGCGAGCGTCGCCGCGCTTCCGGCGGACTCCGCTGGCGCATTCGTTCCGCCCGCCGATGCGGCGCCTGCGGCCGTGGAGTCGACGACCGTCCCCTCGACGCGCACGCCTTTCAGCGCCATGTCAAGATCCTTCAGCACACGGGCGACTTCTTGCGACTCCCTGACCAGGCGCAGCTCCAGGAGCGCCGTCTGGCCGATGAGACCTTTGGCTCTGTCGGCGTCCTGCAGACCCGGCAGCTCGACGATAATCCGTTTCGAACCCTGCTTTTGAATGACCGGCTCGGAGACGCCGAACTGATCCACGCGGTTCCGGATGATCTTGATGGCCCTGTCGAGGGCGTCCTTCTTCTCGTCGTCGGAGAGCGCCTCGTCATCCACCTCGAGCACCAGGTGCATGCCGCCTTGAAGATCGAGTCCGAGCTTCACGATGTTCTGCTGCAGCTTGTCTCTCTGTTCGACGGTCAACCGAGTGCGCTCCTCCGATGACATGGAGTAAAAACGATAGCTCGGCCATAGGCTGTAAAAGCTGAGAACGATAACGGCTACTATAAGTAATATCTTCCACTTCCGCATTGTAACCTCGTTATGAAAGCAATGGATTGCTCGAAAGACGGTGGGAAATCACATACAAAGAAGGAAGTATAAAGCTTTTCGAGCGAGAGTCAACGGAAAACTCAGATTCTCCGGGAGTTGCGCTCCGGGCGGCATCACACCCTTCCCATCGCCCGCAGCATGTCGCGAACGGCCCTGTCGAGTCCGACGAAGACCGCCCTGGCGATAATCGCGTGCCCGATATTGAGTTCCTCGATTTCTGGGATCGCGAGAATCGGTGTAACATTATGATAATTCAATCCATGCCCCGCGTGCACTGCCATTCCCAGGCGCTTGGCGGCGAGGGCTGCGTCCTTAATAGCAGCGAGCTCCTTGTCCAAGGCTCCGGCGGCGGCGTTTGCATAGGAGCCCGTATGGATCTCCACCGCATCGAAGTGAAGCCTGGCGGCCTCCCTGATCTGCTCGAGGTCGGGATCCAGAAAAGCGGCAGTTTTAATATGTGCATCTTTCAGAGTCTGAACGATTTCTCCGGTTTGCGCGGGGGCGTTTCTCAGATTCAAACCGCCCTCCGTGGTCACTTCTTCCCGTTTCTCCGGCACCAGCGTGACCGAATCGGGATGCAGGGCGAGGGCGATCTCGCGCATCTCGGGAGTGGCGGCCATTTCGAGGTTCAAGGCCGCATGAACCACTTCGCGGATGAGACGAGCGTCCCTATTTTGTATATGGCGGCGGTCTTCGCGCAAGTGGATCGTAATCTGGTCGGCGCCGGCCGTTTCCGCGGCAGCGGCCGCGCTCACCGGATCCGGCTCATAAGTCTTGCGCGCTTCCCGGATCGTCGCAATGTGATCGACATTAACCCCTAACCGAACCATCTCCTCGCCTCCTTGCACGCGCGCTCGAACGCCGTCCCCGAAGCGGCCGCAGGCCCCGGCGCGGCGCTCAATCGCCGGCCAGTTCGGATAGAAACACCAGGCGGACACCGGAACTCTTCAGCATCGCTTCGTTGTTCCGAAGCGCTTCGAGCGTCCATCGCCTCGGGTGGGCGATCCCGACGGCTTCGCCGCGGGTCTTGGCAAGCTTGACGAGCCTCCTGAGGCGCTCGCCGACGAGCTTCGGGTCTTGGGTATCGTCATCGAGAAACAGGTCGTTTTGCACGGCCTTGACTCCCCGTTGTACGGCGGCATTATACGCTATGGATCGGGGAGAAGTCAAAGAATCCAGGAAATAGAGCTTGCGCTCCTTGAGCACCCCCAGGACGGCCCGCATGACCCGTTCGTCCTGCGTCGCTTTCGATCCCATGTGATTGTTGACTCCTGCCGCTCCCGGGATATCGGAAAGGTATTTTGCCACAAGGGCCGCAATCTCATCCGACGTCATCGCGGACGTCACGGGAGCCACATCGTGCCGGCGCGGCTCTTCGGGTTCCATAGGCAGGTGAAGGATGGTTTCCTTCTTGCGGGCCGCGGCCAGGGCGGCGACCTCCGATGAGTGCGGGAGCGACGGTATGACGGCCACGGTAATCGGCATATCCAGCGCGAGGAACGCCTCCACCGTTCCGTTCTTGGAGTATCCGAAATCATCCACGACGAGCGCGAGCATCGGACCGGCTGCCGGCTTCTTTACGGTTTCTTCCGGCGGGACGGCGCGCCGCCGGGCTTGCTTGATCACCGCAATGCTGTGCGTAGTGTACTGGCCGCTCCCTATTTCTAAATGCAGCTCCCGCCCCGTCTGATCTTCGCTGCTCTTCTGAACGGCCGCGCCGCGCGAGCGCGCGGCTTTCGTGAGCGCGAGGTTTACCTGAATCAGATCGGCCGTTTCGGGGCAGACGATCTCCCAGCGCTTGACAGGGTAGTTTTTCCCCCGGATCGTTATGCTGCCCCGCGCAACCAGGGCGCGCTTGAGTCCCCCCTGAATATGATCCTGCGCCCGCGTGTAATGGCTCGTGACTCCCTTGCCGAGGAGAAACACGCTGCCGCGCGGGCTCTGGAGAAACTTCACGCCGGCGATGCCGAGCGCAACGACCGCGACAAGAACGCCGGCGAGAATCTTGATCCGCCCCGGCAAAGCCTTCGATTGCTTCGCGCGACTTTTTCTGGCCATGGAAAAATCCCGTCATTGAAAGAGTGTTCCAGGACTATAGGAAAGCGGCTTCGGCGCTGTCAAGGCCGGAGCGCCGCGGGGAGCGCAGGCCGGGCGGGTGGCGCAACGCGAGGCTCGCGGGACGCGCGGGATGCGCGGGCGGCGCAGCGAGGGGCGACGGCGACTCCGCAGCGCGCCGGCCCGGCATCCTCTTCGCCGGGAAAATGCTTGTCGAGCAGGCCGCGAGGACTCGGAGCCGGAGCCCCTCGCTGCGCCGCCCGCCCTGACAGATCCGTCCGCCATAGCATGAAAAAAGCCGGCAGCTCTTGCCGCCGGCTTTGCAGAGGGAAAAGAGAGGCGTGAGATGGCGCGCTACTGCGCGCTCCCGAGATCGTACCACTGCACGATTTGCCAGACGCTATCCGCCGGCTCGCTTGACAGCTCGCTGTTGTGCGAGTACCGGATAACGTACAAGGACGGGAGATCTATTGCAAAAAAAGTATTGCCGCTGATCGTCTTGACCGTCAGATCGTACGACACCATTTTCTGATACCAGCGTTCGGTCTCATGCCCCGCGGGAGGCGTGGTTTCCTCCCATCCGATATCGCCCGCCGCGTAGGTAAGCGTCAATGATATGGATGTGATGGGGTCGGTTCCGCCTTGTTTGAACATCTTTCCGGTAACTTCGAGCTCCTTTACCAAACCCCAATCCTGGGGAGTCTTAGGAGGATCGGCATTGTAGTCCTCGGGAGAGAAAACGAAAATAAACGTTTGGGTATCCTGGTCGAGGATATGCCGGTATCGATCTATGTTGCGATTGTTGTACGCCATCTGAAAATTATACAGGACGTGGTCCTTCTCTTTGAGGGACTTATATGTTTCATCCGGTGGGACAACGGGCGGTTTCTTCTCCGGATCCAGGATGCATGAGCCGAAGAGCATCGCAAGCGCCGATAGGAACACGAGCGGGACTAGGAATCGTTTCATTGGTGCACCTCTCTCTTTCTCTGCTCTCATACTATACCAGACAAACCGTGTCCGGTCAAGGGTGTGGGACCATAACTACATAATCTGTTTCTTGTTGCGAAGATTTAAAGTGCCTTCCCATAAGCTCTAATTGCTGAGCAAGCCGCGGAGGAATCCCCATGTGGCGTACCCGGGGCTTGTGATGGTGTCTTCCCACTTCACGAGTTCCCATCCCTTGCTCCCCTCCCGGAGATCGAACAGGGCCTTCGCCCGATACACCGTCGTATCCTGCGGCGCTTTATTTATGATCGTAAGATTGTAGCTGCCTTCGTACTGGGCGAAGCTGATATCCTGCTGTTTCGGCGTGAGTCCGGTGAACTCGCACGTGATCTTGCTCGCGTCTCCGATGATATTGCTCAACACCTCGAGTTCATTCGCTCTGGTCCACCCTACGAGGGCGGGAAACTGGTTCTCATCCGCCGGCAGCGCCACGAACAGAAACCCCGTGTTGAGGCTTTTCTCGTAGTTCGAGCCGGTCAAGCTTTCGAGGCCGCTCTTCATGTTGACAAATACCTTGGTCGGATGATCCGGCACGATCCACGACGACCCGCTGTTATCCACCGGCGGCGCGGCGTCCCGGGGTCACGACCGTGCAGGAGATCGCCTCCTCGATGACGGCGGTGCCATCGATGATGTCGTCCGCGCGCAACCGCGACCGCTCGTAAATCTTTGTCTCGACATATCCCAACCGGTCGAAATAGACGTT
>JACQXT010000089.1:0-2843 GCA_016208665.1 Chitinivibrionia bacterium
CGCCCAGAAACGTTCTGGCGGGCGTGAAGGTAAGCTTCTAGAGAGGGAGGCTTTCGATCACGAAACGATTCATCGGTTTTATCATCCTTGCTTCTCTCCTGGTGTTCGTCTGGGGAGTGGGCGAGGCAAAGATCAATCCTTTAAAAAAAGGCAGGTTCATGGCCGATAGAGGCAACGACGTTCAGCGCGTCGCCGCGGTGAACGACTCGTTCTTCAACGATCTGCATATCGGCGCCATGTGGTTTCCGTCGGTTTCGAACAAGGGATACATCGGAGATTGGGACCTGTCGGGATTCTACCCCGGCGGCGGCGACCAGTCGCTCGTGTGGCAGGCGGGAATGTGGGCGGGCGGATACGTGCAGGGCAGAGCGAACGCCTGGCGCTATCTGGGATCGGATGGAAGCGATTCCGATCCGGCGAGTTACGATGCCCTGGACGAGCAAGCGGTCGTGAAGACCGAGGCGGACTTCGGATACCCCTTTCCGTACCGGTACCTGAAGACTCACGTCAACAGCGCGCTCAAGCCGTTCACCGTTGCCCTGGGCGATACCGTAGACGGGGATATGGGGATGGATGTCACCTACGAGTTTCACCAGTGGGGTGTGGAAGGATATGACAACTGGGTCTTCATCCATGTGACGATCGAGTTCTCCAAGCCGATCGACGACTTCTACTGGGGCTGGCTGAGCGATTGCGACATTGGAGACGTGAACGTCCCCGACGTGTATTTCGACGATTACGCCGGATGGGACGACGATCTCAAGTTCTGCTACATGAGAGACTACGATTACGATCCGCTTCCCGGACAGCTTGCCGCGGAAACGACGGCGGACAGCCTCTTCCTGTCGCCGAGCGTCGTCGGGCAGGTTCTCCTGGCGGCTCCCCCTGTAAACGGAACGGTCACTGCAGCGCTCGATCCGACACAGCGGTGGGTATCGAAGAACTTCTGGGATTGGAACAACGACGTATCGTCCGTGCAGAACACGTACGACAGGCTTTCGGGAGCGTGGGAGAATCCGTTTCCGCCGGTCGCGGATTTCGACTACCGGATCCTGAACGGCGTAGGCCCGTACGAGGTTCACGGAGGCGACACGGGGGAATTCTGGATGGCGTATGTCTTCGGCGAAGGATACGACGACGACTCCCATGCGAAGTTCGACCTCGGCACGCTGGTCGAACACATCCAGGATGCGTTTGACTTCTACGACGGCGGCATGACTGTTCCATCCGAGTCGGTGCCTCCGCAGATGCCCGATCTCAATCCCGACCTCGAGGCGGATGTAACGGCGGACGAGCTCACCGTTCACTGGGATCCCTACAACGACATCGCCGGCGGAGCGGTTGCCGACAGTTTCTTCGTCTATACCAGCACGATCAGCAAAGTAGGGCCGTGGGAAAGAGTCGCTTCCTTCGGAAACGCGACCACCGAGACGATCGTCGAGCTCGCCCCCGGGTTCTACACGTTCGTGTGGGTCGAGGCGTACGACGACGACAGCGGCACCAGGAGCAACCGCTGGGCGCTGCCGAGCCGCTTGTACACGCGGGATGAAGACGGTTACTTGCGGGCGAACTACAATACCATTACGAGTGTGATCGGCAACACGGCCGCCGATTCGACGCTCGGCAAGATCACGGTCGCCCCCAATCCGTACATAGGATCGAACGAAGGGGAACTCACCGAGTTCGAGACGCTCCTCGGATTTCACAACTTGCCGGAGCAGTGCACCATCTACATCTACAATCTTCTCGGCAATCTCGTCGATATCATCCATCACGACGCGACGTCGGGATCGGAGTTCTGGGATATGACGACCCGGTCGGGAGAGTCGATCTCGTCGGGGCTCTATATCTACCGCGTCAAGAACGATCAAACCGGAGACGAGAAGTTGGGGAAATTCGCCGTCTTGAAAGGGCAGCGGTAATCGTGCCACTCGAGCGTACTGGAGGCTAACGCCATGAAGAAAATACTCATACTGATGACGCTCCTTCTCCTGATATGTGCGGGGGTCGCCCAGGCCCAGACGAGCGACAGGGCGGGGAGCGTCGGAGTTCTCTTTTTGAAACTGGGCATGAGTCCCCGGGCCGCGGCTATGGGGAATACCTACATGGGAGTTTCGGACGACATCACCGGGATCTTCCTCAATCCCGTCTCGATCGTCAACCTGGAGGGAAACCAGTTCTTCTTCTCCGAGCTGGAATATCTCGTGGACACCCGGGCGATCGCAGGCGCCTTTTCGTTCAAAATGCCTGAAGCCGTCGGAGGACGGATGGCGGTTCATTACACCGGCTTTTTCTCAGGGGAAATGACGATGACCACCGCCAAGGATATCGATGGTTCGGATACGAACAGGAAATTCTCATGGAACGAGATGGCCGTCGGCGCGACATACGCGCGCGCGTTCACGGACAAATTCTCGGTCGCCGTGGGCGCCAAGTACGTCCGGACCGATGTGGCGGATTTGTACAGCCACACCATCGCGTTCGACGTGGGCACCATGTACCGCACCGGCTTCCGGAATTTGCGGATCGGCATGTCCACCACCAACTTCGGCCCCGACATGCGGTTCCAGGGCAAGTACGACAACACCTATATGAGCGGCATCTGGCAGGTCGGTGTGAACGAGCGCTTCGGATATTATCCGCTTCCCATCTCGTTCCAGGTGGGGATTGCCGATGAAGTGTACAAGGCCGAGCAGATGCGCATCACCGGAGCGATCGACTACAGCCATCCCAATGATCTGGCCGAGCGAATCCACGCCGGTGCGGAGTTTGCGTATGACGAAATGTTCTTCGTGCGCGGCGGGTTCTTCATGGACATGGACAAGAGCGACATCGAGGATCCC
>JACQXT010000089.1:2853-5240 GCA_016208665.1 Chitinivibrionia bacterium
GACGACGCTCTCGACCGGTTCATGGAGTTCAGGTTCGGCGCCGGGTTCAGCATGAAGAACGTCGCGCTCGATTACGCCTGGCAGGATGTCGAGGCGCTGGAGAGCGTTCACCGGTTTGCGGTGGTGCTGAAGTTCTAGAAGCGCCTATTTCCCATAGCGGCGTTTGTAAGAAAGCCCCCGCGTTCGAGAGAAGCGGGGGCTTTGTCTATCCTTGATTTATAGCAGTAATTGTGTTAAAATATAACATACTATGCTCTTAAAGCATCCGTAACTTGTTGATCTTTCCGAAGTCCGAGATTCTGAATAGTTTGTGAATCCGCCCAAGTTCAACCGTGAGAGAAAGGTCGCACAATGAACATCCCCAAGCTGTTCTCCGGTCTTATCGCAGCATGCCTGCTGATGTCCCTTGTTGTTCCGCCCTCGGCCGCCCAGGAATCCACCAATGAAATCGCGCTGAGGCAGCTTTCGGAGCAGTTCAGCCGGTACCTGGACGAGCACCGTCCTCAACTATATTACGATATGCTCCGGAGCGCCGATCCCGCCCAGGCGGCGCTGAACAGGAACCAGGACATCCAGCTGATGTATATCGACGACAACGGGATGCCCGTCTACTACGGCGTCAACAATCTGGTCGCAGCGCAAACGATCAGCACTTCCCGCGTATGGCCGGGCGGAGGAGCGGGATACAGCCTGACGGGGTCGGGAACGGCTGCCTCCAAGTTCGCTATTTGGGATGCGGGCGGCGTGCTTCTCACCCACCAGGAGTTGACCGGCAGGGTAAGCAACGGCGACGGCCATTCGGGATCGCACTACCACTCGACCTTCGTCGGCGGAACGCTGATCGCCTCCGGTGTTCAGGCAAACGCGAAGGGAATGTCCTACCAGGCGAATTTGAATTCCTATGACTGGAACAGCGACGCGAGCGAAATGACCACCGCTGCGAGCAACGGGCTGCTCGTGTCCAACCATTCCTATGGCAGCATTGCCGGATGGTATTATGACGGCGCGAATTGGTATTGGTACGGCACTACATCGATAAGCACGACGGAAGATTATGGCTTCGGATACTATAATGCGACCGCGAGGCAATGGGACCAGATAGCCTACAATGCGCCAAATTATCTCATCGTCAAGTCGTCCGGCAACGACCGGAGCGATGACGGCCCGGGCCCCGGCGGAGGCCACTATTACTGGAATGGCGGATGGGTATGGGGCACCGCGACGAGGGACCCGGACGGCGGCGAGGATGGATACGATTGCATCAGCTATTATGGAGTGTCCAAGAACATCCTGACGGTCGGCGCGGTGAACGACATTCCCGCCGGCTACACGCAGCCGAGCGATGTGGTTCAAACGTCGTTCAGCAGTTGGGGGCCGGCGGACGACGGCCGCATCAAGCCCGATATCGTGGGAAACGGCGCAGGGCTCTATTCCTGCAGTAATACGAACAACACTGCGTATATGACGGGGAGCGGCACGTCGGCTTCGTCCCCGAACGTTGCAGGCTCGATCAACCTGCTCATCCGCCACTATGAGGCCGTGAAAAGCGCCACGCCGCGTTCGGCCACGATGAAGGCGATCGTCATCCATACCGCGGATGAAGCCGGGGAGAATGACGGGCCCGACTATCAGAACGGCTGGGGGCTGATGAACACCGAGACGGCGGCGGACCTCATTGCCGACACCCCGTCGCAGATCATCCAGGATAACCTTGCGAACGGATCTACCGACCAGCACAATTTCACCCTGAGCTCCTCGGCGGAGCTTCGCGCGACCATCGTATGGACGGATCCTGCGGGAACCGTTCCGCCTGCGTCCCTCAATCCGACGGCGCCCATGCTGGTCAGAGATCTCGATCTTCGTCTCCAGCACGTTGCGTCGGGAACGATCTATTATCCCTGGAGGCTCGATGGAGCGAATCCGGCCGATGCGGCGACGAAGGGCGACAACGCGATCGATAACGTCGAAGTCGTCGATGTACACTGTGCCCCGGCGGGCGAGTACATCGCCACGGTTTCTCATAAGGGAGTCCTCAGCGCCAGCCAGAATTATTCCCTCTGCTGGTCCACGAAGCCGGGGCTCGATCCGTGCGCGGTCGATCCGACCAGCATCGATTTCGGTTCGATCGAAATGCTTGCGTATCTCGACAGGACTTTTACGATAACGAGCGCAGGCTGCGATACCCTCCGGGGAATCGTATCGGAGTCGAGCGCCCACTTTAGCATCGTATCCGGCGGCGGAAGCTATGAACTCGATCCGGGAGAAGAGCTCGTCGTCACCGTACGGTACGAACCCCAGACGCTCGGGGTTCACTCCGTCACGGTCGAAACCGGCGACGCCGCATGCTCGGATGTGTTCTGCACCGGTTTCGCGTACGAGCCGCCGCC
>JACQXT010000060.1:0-772 GCA_016208665.1 Chitinivibrionia bacterium
TCGTCAGACACGGCATCGCGGTCAACCTCGGCGAAGCGGGTGTCACGAACGACGACGACCGCTTCCTTACCCAGGAGGGGCGCGAGAAGGTCGCCAGAATCGCCTCCGGCCTGCGACAGGTCGACGTCAAGCCGGACGTCGTGGTGTCAAGCCCCCTGTGCCGCGCCGTGGAGACCGCCGAGCTTCTCATGGCCGGGCTCAGCGTGCGCAAGGCGGTCGAGACCTGCGACATCCTAAGCTGCGGCGCGCGGACATCCGACCTGCTCACCTGGCTACGCACCAGGACGGAATCGTCGATCATGATTGTGGGGCACATGCCGGACGTGGCCCAGTTTTGCGCCGACCTTTTGACTCCACACAGCGACCTTGGAATGGTCTTCAAGAAAGGGGCCGTCTGCCACATCTCCTTCTCGGGCAAGCCCGACATGGGCAAGGGTATGCTCGAACTATTGCTCCAGCCGCACCAGGCCCTCAGGATTTCCAACTCGTAAGCCTTCCACTCGTCCTAACGAAGTGAGGACGGTCTTGCAACTCGCTCCCGAAACCCGACAGCGGACTTGCGTCCCATGCCGACGGGACGCAACGTCAACGAAGGGATTTTTGGGGTGGTTCATCCATAATAGCCCTCAACAGTTCCCAGAAAAGCCTCAATGTTGTCCATGGAGGCGTCAGGCGACAAATCGCACCCTGTCGAAAGTATCCAATTCCCCAGGGACGAATACTTTTCCAACAACACCCTCGTCGTCGTTTGTATTTCCGCCGGCTTTCCTGA
>JACQXT010000060.1:789-5007 GCA_016208665.1 Chitinivibrionia bacterium
ACGGGGATCTATATTTCCCATGACGAGCTTACCGCTTCCAATACATCCGGCAGCTTTTCCCAGATCGACATCGGAACCAAAATGGAAGGCGTCAACATCAAGCTTCGCTATTGTTTCCAGATGCCCGTTCACCGAACGGCAGTTATGGTAGATAATTGAAAATGTCTCGTCCTGAAGACGCTGAACGATCTTCTGAACGTATCGACTGGAAAACTCCTCCATCATATCCGGCGACACCATGGCGGTCGATGGTTCCGCCAACAGTATGGCGGAAACACCTGCCGCCTTGTAGGCCGCAATGTAGTCAATAAGGAATGCGGTGACTTTCTCTAAATACGCATGGACGATCTCCGGTTCTGTCATACAATTGATCATGAAATTCTCGGAGCCGTTCACCACCGAGCCCAAGGTGTAAGGCCCCGTAGCTCCCACAATCAATGGTTTGTCCATATGGGGAACTGCTTGACTCGCCGCGTCAATTAATGGGCTGGTGATCTGATTCCTCGCTTGGGGAAACGAGGCGTTTTCCAGTTCATGGACATCCATATAGAGCGGGTCGCCTAACTGCGGGAACGTGTTATCGGCTATGTGGCATGTCATGCCGCACGCGGCCGCCTCACACCACAACTCAGTCATGCGCACCACCGCGCCGACAGCATATGATTCGGCAATCGTAAGCAGCAACTGCCCCTGCTTTTCAGCGTCAGCTAAAACATCCGACATGGAAAGTTGTTCTTTTTTCGCGATCGGGTAGAACAAGCACGGAACCGCTCTGTTCCCGAGCTTCAATTTCTCAAGCTTCGTTTTCATATCAGCCCTCCCCGCAACCGCAGTTGCCCCAGAATCATTTTTTATACGTTCCAAGTTCGAGGCCGCGCTCTATAAAGTACTTGTAGCTTTCGTAGGTGACAGTCTCGGGAATCGAATGGTCGCTGTGGAGCACGTAGCCGGAGCCTTCCATCATCGCCGGCACGCGGTCGAGCAGTTCTCTATGCCACCGATGAAGGAGATCTTGTCGCCGTACATTTTCTTGAGACGGCGGCAGTCCATGCCGGCTTTCACCTCCATGACCTGCAGGCAATCCATGCCGGCCTCGATCAGCCCGGGGAGCAACGGCTCCACGAACCCGCAGGAATGGATGACCACCGGCAGCTTCCGGGCGTGGGCGAAGTCGAACGTCCGCTTGTGCGCCGGCTTGATGATCTCGTTGTACATGTCGGGCGACATAAACGGGCGGTCCTTGAAGCCCATGTCCTCGTAGAACCAGACGCCGTCCGGCTCCCCCTCCTCGGAGAAGAGCGTCTCCATCATCTCAAGCGTCAGACGGCTGTAGGTGTCGACCATCTCCTTGACCCCCTCCCGCTCCAAGGCCATGCCCATAAGCATGTACTCGTGCCCGCAGACGGGGTGCATCAGCTCGAAGACGTTCACTCCTTTCCAGAAGAAGAAGCGGTTCTTTTCGGCCGCCTCTTTCCTGCCATGGCGATACGCCTCGAAGTTGATGCGCCGGCGATCGTATTTCAGGAACGGCTTGATCAGCTCGTTCCAGCCGGCGTAATCCTTCACAGAGAAGTCGACGTGTTCGGGCGTGGTGTCGTGGAGCTTGTGCCGACGAAGGATGGCGCCGTTGCCGTCCTTCACCAACTTGGTCTCGGCATCCTCCTCAAGCGTCACCGGCTCGATGTCGAGATTGGCGACCAGGTTGAACGGCCAGCTCCCGGCGATGTCGAAGTTGAAGTGATCGGCGAGGTTTTCGTTCTCCTTCACCCAGCCTCTCGCCGCCCATTTCTTCTGCTTATTCGTATGATCCTACTTTTTTAACGAGCGCCACGATCTCCTTGAAGTCCTGGAGGCTGACGTCGGATGGTATGGAATGGTCCGTCGCGAAAATATAGCCGCCGTTCTTCTTCATCTCCGGCACAACGCGCTCGATGTCGCCGCGGATCCGCTCCCGTTCGCCCATGTGGAGGGCGTTGATGCCGCCGTGCAGAACAAGCTTATCGCCATAGTGCCGTTTAATCCCCACGGGATCCATGCCGGCCTTTACCTCCAGCGGGTTGAGCGAGTCGACGCCGATCTCGATAAGCTCTGGAATGAGCGGGTTGACGTCGCCGCAGGAGTGCAGGCAGGCCTTGATCCCCTTGGCGTGGGCCCAGTCGACCGCGCGTTTGTGGACGGGCTTGAGCAGTTCGCGGTACATGCCGAGGGAGAAGAACTGCTTGTGCTTATACCCCATGTCGTCAGGCCAGTTGACGGCGTCGAAGCGGTAGCCCTCGTCCCAGATCATCTGCGCCAGCGTCAGGCTGTTGTCGAGGTAGGTGTTGAAGATATCCACGCACAGCTCGGGCTCAAGAACCATCCACTCGAGGAAGCGCTCGGTCCCGACCATCCAGGAGTGGGCGACGTCGAAACCGAACCACAGCCCGGCACTCACCCAGTAGCCTTTTTCCCGCCACGTCTTGTAGTTCTTCCGCAAATTCTCCCAATCGACCCTGTCGCGGGTGGGGGTCATGCGGCTTTTCGCCTCGCGCCATTTCTCTGGGGTGGTGACGGTGAAGTCAAGGAACTCGGGAACCGTCGCCGAGTGTTTGAAGTCCTTCATCGTGGCACCCCATTTCGTCGTGAAGATGCGGTGTTCCTCGGTCTCCTCGATGGTCTTCTCCTCGTAGCGCGGGCTGGTGTCACCGCCTACCCCCGCCGTGATGTCGACGCCGAAAAACTCCCGCCAGTCCATCCCTTTCGGCATCCCCTCCCTTTCCCATCGTTCGACGGTGGCTCGCCAGGGGCTGTCCATGATCGGCACACGGTCGGGATCTTGGTGCGCGTACACCCGGTTCATCCTCTCAAAGGTCGTGAGCCTGTCTGGACACTGGTTCGCCATAGTATGCGTCCTCTCTTTCGGATTGCCGTGGATAGTTGCGTGGCGTATATTCTTAATTATATCCATAGATACCATTATTGCAGGGGCATCGGCATGTCCACAATCACCAAAAACATATCCAGAACAAACACCAGGAGCGGTCAACGGGTGCTGTTCGGGGATGTCGTCTACGAACCGGGCGGTTTGTGCGGCCCCTATGTGCAGCCGGGCATCCAGTTCGTGATCATCCACTCGGGCGAGGCGGACTTAACCGTGGACGGGCACCGTCACTATCTGCCGCCCGGTCGGATTGCGCTCCTGAGGATCGGAGGAACACATTTGTTCGAGTTCTCCAAACGTCAGTCGACGCGGCACTTCTGGTGCTCGTTCGGCCGGGATGTCCTTCCGTCTGCGCTGGTCGAGAGGCTCAAAACCGCTCCGCTCACGACACCGCTTTCCCCGCGGATACTGTCCATTTTCGAGATGGCGCTTTCCGCGCCGCATGAGGGAGGAGAGGACGTCGAGGGGGTACTGGAGTCGTTGGCCTCGACGCTGTCGCATGAATATCTCCTGCTGGCGCGGATGAGTTCCACCGACGGAACGGTCCATCCCGAGCCGCTCGCCAAGGCCCTCGCCTGCGTGGAACGGCGCTTCGCCGAGCCGTGGACCGTCGCCTCGCTCGCCCGGGAAGCGAACGTCAGCCCTAACCATTTGATCAGGCTCTTCCGCACGCATCTGGACGAGACGCCCGCCGCCCGCCTATGGCGCGCCCGCGTCAGGCATGGCGTCGAACTCCTGCGGGACACGGGGCTTGGCGTCAAGGAGATCGCCCACCGCTGCGGATTTAAAACACCCTTCCACTTCTCGCGTCTGGTCACCAAGTTCCACGGCTCGTCGCCACGGGAGCTGCGCCGCAGCGCCTGGAGCGGTGGGTGTCGCACCCCACTTTGCCCGTCATGAATGGGCTTCCCGATTTCGCCCCTGCATGCCGAATAGAATTTGAGGTAAAAGCGTGAGGATCCCCTTGTCCACCTCTTGACTGCATACGTGTGCAGTGATATAATAACACCGTCTGCATACGTGTGCAGCACCGGAATAAAGGTTCAAGAACTGAGCTAAGAGGGAAATGAATAACAAAGAGAAAAGGGAGATGACATCATGAAGGGTATTCTGAGCGCTCTCGTCGCATCGCTTTTCCTCACTGGCGCCATCGCCGCGTCAGGGGATAATCTGCTCACGGACACCAGCCTTTCGGTGAATAGCGGCTGGAGCTTCTATCTACATAAACCCGCGCTGCAGAACACGGACTCCTCGGGCTCGTTTCAAGAGGGCAAGGCGCTGGCGAAGTCCGCCGCCAT
>JACQXT010000062.1 GCA_016208665.1 Chitinivibrionia bacterium
CAACGCCGAGGAACTCGCGCTCCTCTCGCTTCTTTCGCGGGAGATCGGCATCGCCGTCGAGAATATTCGCCTTCTCCGGGAGAGCGTGGAGAAGCAGGTTCTGGAAGAGGAATTGAAACTGGCCCGGAACATCCATATGAGGCTCCTGCCGGACGGTTTTCCCACGATCGCCCATTACGACCTGCACGCGGTCACTCTGCCGAGCCGCCTGGTCGGCGGGGATTTCTACGACTGTACGCTGCTCGACGATGCGACTCTGGTGATCGTCGTTGCGGACGTGTCCGGCAAGGGCATTCCGGCATCGCTCCTTGTGGCCACGCTCCACGCCGCTCTCAAGTCCAATGAGGACGTGCAGCGATGCCCCGGAGAAATGATGGATCGCATCAACCGCCTCCTCTACCAGAGCACGTCGCCGGAACAGTTCGCGACCCTTTTCTACGGCGTCGTGGATCTCGAGACGGGCCGCATGCGCTTTGCGAACGCAGGCCACGATTTCCCCATTGCGATCAACGGCAACGGGACGAGCCGCCTGCGGGAGAGCGGCATGATTCTCGGGTGCCTGGAAACATTCCGGTACACGGAACACGTGTGGGACATCCCCGAGAGCGGCGGGCTGGTCCTCTATACCGACGGAGTGACCGAAGCGTCGGCCTCCGACGTGTTTTTCGGGGAGGAGCGGTTGGAGCAGTTGCTCGCCCGGCATTCCTGCGCAACCGCGGAGCAGGTGTGCCGCCTCGTGCTGGATGAGGTAACGGGATTCGCCCGCGACAGCGACACCCAGGACGATCTCACGCTCCTCGTGCTCAAACGGAAACGGGTATCACTCTGATGCGCATCCTGGCACTTGATCCCGGCGAACGAAGGATCGGCATCGCCGTCAGCGACGAGCTGCGCATCACGGCCCGGGGGCTGGAGACATTCGACAGGAAGAGCGGCCAGTCGTTCTTTCGCCATCTCTCCGGTTTGATCGAAGAGTACGGCGTGCACGAGATCGTCATCGGTTTTCCCGTGGCGCTCTCCGGGGAGCGGTGTTCCGCCAGCGCGCGGTCCGAAGAGCTGGCGTCTAGGATACGCGCCTCGTTCGCGGTGGCGGTTACCCTGTGGGACGAGCGGCTGACCAGCAAGGAGGCGAACCGCGTGCTGCGCGGCAGCAGGCCGTCGAAGGGAACGGTGGACAAGGTGGCGGCCGTCATCATTCTTCAGAACTACCTGGACTTCTTGAGCGGCCGATCGGCTCCGGAATCCGATTCGAGCGGATAAACGGCGGGCAGCGAGGGACCGCGAGGGGGTCCGCCCGCACGACAGGAAATCAAGCCGTGAGAAAACTCTCATTGATGATTGCCGCCGCGGCGCTGCTCTTCAGCATCGCCGGCGCCGCATTCATGATCGAAGCCTTGTACCGGGCTCCCGGCGCCCGGCGCGGCGCGACGGTCCGGTTCAAGGTCGCGAGCGGAGAACCGTTTTCGGCGGTCGCCGCCGGACTCGCCCGGGACGGATTGATCCGCCATCCCCGCCTGCTCAATCTGTATGCGGTGCTGAACGGCTGCGACCGCTTGATAGATGCGGGAACGTATGAATGCACGATCGGCGACGCGCCGACCGACATCCTGAAGAAACTGGTTGCGGGAGACGTGGTAAAGATCGCTGTCACTATTCCCGAGGGGCAGAACATGTGGGAGATCGCCGGAGCCGTCAGCGCGCACGCCGGGGTCGATTCCAGCGCCTTCGTAGCATGCGCAGGCGATCCGATTACCGCCGCCGGATTCGGCATCCGCGCTCCGTCGCTCGAGGGATTCCTGTTTCCCGAGACCTATCTTATCCCGTGGGGGCTCGGCATCGAGGAAATTGTGGAAATGATGGTGTCGAAATACGGAACGGTATTCGATGCATGCTGCCGCGCGGCGGCCGAAAGCACGGGCATGAGCATGGTGGAAGCCGTCACCTTGGCTTCCATTATCGAGGCGGAGGCGCGCTTGCCGGAAGAGCGCGCTCTTATATCGGCCGTGTACCACAACCGTCTCAAGCGGCATATGAAGCTCGAGGCCGATCCGACGCTCGCCTACGCCATGGGAGGGTACCGGGGAAGATTGTTCTATAATAACCTGCTTGTCGATTCGCCCTATAATACGTACGTGTACGAAGGCCTCCCGCCCGGCCCGATCTGCAATCCCGGCAGGGCTTCGATCGAAGCGGCGCTCCGACCCGATCCGGGGTGCCGGGCCCTCTATTTCGTTGCAAAAGGGGATGGAGGACATATATTTTCAGAGACGCTGGAGGAGCATCGTGCCGCCGTACAGGCTGCAAGGAAGTGAGCCGACCCATGAGATCGAACCTTACGCCGCCTCCGGACGCGCAAGCGGCGTACGAACACCTGGAGAACATACTCAAACGCTACGGCTCGATGGTGGTCGCCTATTCGGGCGGCGTGGACTCCGCTCTTCTGGCCTATTGCGCGTCGCGCGCGCTGGGCGAGTCGGCCCTCGCCGTCATCGGCGTTTCGCCGTCGCTGTCGCAAAGGGAGCGGGAATCGGCCCTGGAGTTCTTGGAACGCTACTCCATTCCGTACCAATGCATCGATACGGGCGAGCTTGCGGATCCGGAGTACGCGAGAAATCATCCCGACCGGTGCTATCATTGCAAGAGCGAGTTGTTCTCGAAGCTGCAAAGCGTCGCCAGCTCGCGCGGACTGCGATACGTTGCGTACGGCGCGAACGCCGACGATGCGGCCGAGTATCGCCCCGGGAGCGCTGCGGCCATGGAGCGCGGCGTTGCGGCGCCGCTTGCGGAGGCGGGAATGGGAAAAGAGGCGATACGCAGCCTCGCGCGGGGCCTGTCTCTCGAATTGTGGGATAAGCCCGCCTCGCCCTGCCTCGCGTCGCGAATCCCCTATTATTCCCCGGTCGACGCCGGGAAGCTCGAACAGGTCGAACGTGCGGAGAATGCCCTCAAGGATCTTGGATTCGGCGTATGCCGCGTGCGGCATCACGGCGCCGCCGCTACGATCGAAATCCCCCGATCGGAGTTCGCGCGCCTCTTCGACGGCGATACGGCGCGGCGCGTTGCCGAGGCGGTCAAGTCGGCGGGATTCTCGTTTGCCGCGCTCGATCTCGATGGTTTCAAAAGCGGCAAACTGAACGAGACAATCTCTTCGCAGAGCGATATAGATCCGGCTCGTTCGGATTGACAAACGCATCGCGAGCGGTTGACAACCGCCCCGCATCGCTGTACTCTATCCGGAGATTCGCCGGCGAAACACTGGAGGTGCCGTTGTGATCGAGAGAAAAACGTATGCATTTAACTGGAAAGTATTCGTCTCCGGAATGATGTCGATCATTCTCGGGTATATTCTGCTCATAATGAGCGACATCACTATCGCACCCATACTCCTCGTGTTGGGGTATTGCGTGTTGATTCCTGTTTCGTTCCTCTAAGCCCCATGGGCGAATAGCTCAGCCGGTCAGAGCGCCTGCCTTACAAGCAGGAGGCCACAGGTTCAAATCCTGTTTCGCCCACCACTCTCCTCTCTCTCGATATATAAGAAAAGCGATGGATGAAGCCGCTCACTCTGGGATTAACTTATTTGATAAAAACAGGTTATGTGATAATCAGATATGATACATTTATTGATGCATGACAATAGCAGCTCTCAAACCTCCCTCATTTATAAATATTGACACTGAAAGCATTTCTGTGGTATAATTTTTACCGTCGAGTAAGGAGTAGCATCAAGTAACAACGGTGGAAGGAGGTCTCGTAGCCCCTGCTTTCAATTGAAGAGTGTAGTGTCTCCTCGTGTTTCACTACGCGAACCATTCCAAACTTTTTGGAGGTGTAGGAATGTTTAAAGTTCTCTCATTGGCAGCTGCTTTACTGTTGGTGGCTGGTGTAGCCTTCGGGGGAATAATCGACCCGTGCCAATCGACCGCGACCTCCGGCTCCGGCTGCGTTCTCGTATGCCCGGCCGGTGACGGCGATCAGCTTTCGGCTAAGGGCGTGACCATTTCCATCGAGATCAATGATGGAGCTGGCGATCCCATTGCAGGCGTTCCCGCTACCGATTTTTGGGTAGTAGACTGCGATCCGGCGCTGGATATGGTTCTCTGCGGAGGATCAGCATCTTCGAACGCGACGGCAGCTACCGACGAAAATGGGCAGACGACAATGGAAGGCGACATTGCTGCTGGCGGATGTGCAGACGGCTTATCGGTCGTCGTGCAGGGCTTCGTAATTGAAGAGGGTGTAAGCTGCACCCCGGTTTGCCTCGACATCGACATTCGCAGCCCGGACATGAACGGAGACTTGGCGGTTAACCTGCTTGACTTCGCGTTGTTTGGTGGAGCCTATCCGCCTAACGCGTATGCCAAGTGTGCAGATTTCAACTGCGATGCAGCTATTAACCTTCAGGATTTCTCTGCTTTCGGTCTGCACTACAACCACGACTGCTAGGGGTTGGTGCATGTCGAAGTAGCGTCCGAAAGACTCCTTGTTCTTTTTGGCTGCTATAGGGCTCGCAAAAAGGAGTTTTTACTATGAGAAAAGTTTTCGTTATTACCGCTGTTCTGTTGGCTCTGAGCTCGGTGGCTTTCGCTCAGACGCCGAACGTCCAGATGATCTTCTTCAACGGACGTGCCGCCTACGATTGCACCGGCGATTGGCAGGAGGGATTTCTGGTTGCACAGAATTTCAACTGCTGGATGGTGGGCATCGAGTACATGGTTCAGTACGGCCCCGGCATCATCAAGATGCCTGCCGAGTCGTATACGTCCGAATTGGTCATCGGGAATACCGTCACGGGGCTCTCCATGGTATGGAGCATTCCTCAGAATGCATACTCCCCGGTGTTGACGGCCACGGTTATCTTCCGCTGTACCTGCGGAGAGAACCTGTGGATCAAAGTCGTGCCGCATCCGATTTCCGGATTCGTCCGCGCCACCGATTATCCAAACAACAACTTCGTGTATGGATACGGTGAAACGTCGATCCTCTGTCCGACGATTCCGACGGAGAATACGACGTGGGGCGGAGTAAAGGCGCTGTACGAGTAGGACTGGTGTTCTTGTGGGCTGGATGAACCTTCTGCCCAGGGTTCATCCAACGAGGTTCATCCAGCCGTTTTCTTGGTGCAGGCTGTGCGGAAGGAGGTGGTGCTGCTATCGTCTTTGCTGAAGAAGTAATGCGAAGCAGATGAAAGCATCATCGAATGTCACTCGCACCTGCTCCAAAGCAGTGATTGACGGGATCGGTTGTAAGTAAACTGTATCATGCGTCAATTCAAAGGAGTCGCTATGAACAAAGCATTACTACTGATGGTCGCGTTGCTGTGCTGCGCAGGCGTCGCGCTCGCCCAGCCGCCGGCTTTCCAGCTTAAGACCTTCCATTTCATCCATGTCACGGACGGTACCGGGGCTACCGCGGTCGAGTTCCAGTGCGATATGAGCCAGATTCCCATCATCCAGGATTTTGGCGATATAAGCCCGTTCCCTCTCAAGATCGGGACATTCCGGAACGGTGTATCGCTTTCCTACGGGGGATGCCTCCAGGAAACGCCTCCGGGATATGTCTACCTGGGATCGACTACGATCAAGAAAGCTTCAAACATAAAGCTTCTCTGCAAGTACGTGTACGTGAAGAACCACCCCACACCGGGTATTGCCGGTGTAACGTATCCTCTTGGTGTCGGCTGCCCGACGGGCTGGATTCACCTGAGAGGTTCGTATGCAATCGTGAGCTGGGATCATACGAGCTGCCCGTGCCCTGGAACCATTCCGACCGAAGAGTCGAGCTGGGGCCAGATCAAGGCGCAATACGAGTAGACGTATTCTCCCGGATCCTATCTGGGTGTGAAGCCCGGTTTCTTTGAGAAACCGGGCTTTGCTTTTTCGGCCTTTGAGAAACAGCCGGCAGCGCTGCCGACGAAAAGTCCATTCGCCGTCTTGACCGACCCTTCGAATTTCCTATTGCCTGCCCGTCTCAGGCGCGTTACCTTTCAAATAGTGCTTGACACTGCGATTAGAGTCGTGAAAATATGGCTCCGTTATCGATTGCCGTAGCAGTCATAAGGCTATTATCAAGGAGGTGATCGGGGAGGATTCCAACTCAACTGATATTATTTTTCCCCACGAAAACATTAATCCATAAGCCAGACGAGATTCACGTGAGAGCTGGTCGCGGAGGTCGGTGCTGGTTGCAAAGCGTTCGGCGTATAGCAAAGGAGTAGCCATGAAGAAAAGCATGCTACTATTGACGGCTCTGGTGTTGTGTTGTGCAAGCGTTGTTTCCGCTCAGGTGTATCCGTTGCCGGGAGGAGCGATTGGTGTTTATGCGGATGATCAGGGTACGAGCTGCGATGTGCCCGGCGCAGGCCTTGTTCAATTCCACTTTTTTCACTTAGCCTGTCCCGGTGCTACCGCCATCGAATTTAAGCTGGACATTACCGGGTTCGTTTACTCGATGAATCTCGGAGATCAAACGCCGTTCACACTAAAACTGGGGACGTTTATTGCGGGTGCCTCAATATCCTATCAGGCCTGCCTGCTCAACACCATTTACCTTGGAGCCGCGACCTTCCTTGGAACGGGCACTACTCCTGCCTGCACGAAGGTCTATGTAAAGAACCATCCTATCCCCGGCCAAGCGGGGGCCACTAATCCGCTCGCGGTCGGGTGTCCGACCGGATGGATCCAGGTGGCCGGCAGCTATGCCGTGGTCAATAACACCGGGGGCTGCCCGTGTACGGGAAGCACGCCGGTTGAGGAAACCAGCTGGGGACAGATTAAGGCTCTGTACGAATAATAGCCGCTGTTATCTGAATGAATCCCGACCCCCTCAACACACGGGGGTCGGGATTTTTTTCGCCCCCTTGGCGGGCGTCCCTGTTCCTCCTGTGCGCACCGTGAGTTGGTGCCCGCATTTCTTTGACTCCACGCCTGCGCCGGCGGCATGTTCTC
>JACQXT010000063.1 GCA_016208665.1 Chitinivibrionia bacterium
AACGACAGCGACTAGGGTGGTGATCGCCTGCGCGACGACCCGCGCTGGAAGTACGGGGTGCCGCCGACTGGGAACGCGAACTTCGGGTGGGTCCAGCACTTCATCCACCACCTGGCTCCGAACGGCTTGGCGGGGTACGTGCTCGCGAACGGCAGCATGTCCTCGAACCAGTCTGGCGAAGGCGAGATC
The DNA here is from genome assembly GCA_016208665.1 of Chitinivibrionia bacterium. GTDB lineage: Bacteria > Krumholzibacteriota > Krumholzibacteriia > WVZY01 > WVZY01 > JACQXT01. The sequence goes on from JACQXT010000063.1 coordinate 190, forward strand.
CGAAAGGCCATGGTCGAGGCGGACATAGTGGACTGCATGGTCGCCATGCCCGGCCAGCTCTTCTATTCGACGCAGATCCCGGTGTGCCTGTGGTTCATCGCGCGGAGCAAGAAGAACGGCCGGTTCCGTGACCGTCGTGGCGAGACCCTGTTCATCGACGCACGTAAGCTCGGCACACTACGCGACCGCGTCCACCGCGAACTGACGGACGAGGACATCGCCCGTATCACGGATACCTACCACGCCTGGCGAGGCGACAAGGGCGCTGGCAAATACGAAGACGTGGCCGGGTTCTGCAAGAGCGCCACGACCAATGAGATCAGCGGGCACCAGCACGTGCTCACACCTGGCCGCTACGTTGGTGCCGAGGAAGTCGAGGACGACGGCGAGCCCTTCGACGAGAAGATGAAGCGCCTTGTGGGGAAGCTGGAGGAGCAGTTCGCCGAGGGAGCAAAGTTGGAGAAGGCGATCCGGAAAAACTTGAGGGGGCTCGGGTATGGGAGGTGATGCAACATCTTCAGTTCTTCGAGATCTACTGATCACGACAAAAGACGGTGATTGGGGTAAAGAATCGCCTGCGATTGGCCGCATTCCGTATCGCGTGATCCGAGGAACTGATTTCCCGAGTGTACGACTTGGGGATGCGTTGTCTGTCCCTGTACGATACCTCAGTGAGACGACTTTCGCGCAGACTCGCTGAGAACCTACGGGGGTGAGTCTCCTGATAAGATGCTCGTTCATGCTGGAGAACTCTACGTCTCCTTGAAAGATGTCACACAGTCTGGAGACCTACTCGGCGCCGTGGCGAGGCTTCCGAGAGGTCACAGGCCAGGCAGGCTGACGCAAGACACGGTGAAGCTTCAGCCAGTAGGTGTTGGCGTTCCCCTCGACTACTTGTATTGGCTTTTAAGGACTCCGCAGTATCGTGATTACTGCAGGGCTCATGCAACAGGCACGACGAATCTAGGCCTTGCTCGAGACGACTTCCTTGCGTTTCCCGCGCCTGAGCCAACAGTGAACCAGCATGTAATCGTCGAGATACTCGGCACCCTCGACGACAAGATCGAGCTGAACCGCCGGACGAACGAGACGCTCGAGACATTGGCGCGGGCGCTCTTCAAGTCGTGGTTCGTGGACTTCGACACCGTCCGAGCGAAGGCCGAAGGTCGTCAGCCGGTCGGGATGGATGCGGATACGGCGAAGCTGTTCCCGAGCGAGTTCGTTGAGTCGGAGTTGGGGGAGATTCCGAAGGGGTGGCGGGCCGTATCCTTGTCAGAGGCCGCCGAGTTGAATCCAGTTCGACGTTTAGAGAGAGGAGCCTGCGCTCCTTACGTTGAGATGTCCAGCCTCCCAACGAGCGGGCATCGCCCAAGTGAGTGGCCGTTGCGTGAGCCTGGATCCGGTGCGCGATTCCAAAACGGCGACACGTTATTTGCGCGCATCACTCCCTGTCTCGAGAACGGGAAGACAGGCTATGTGGACTTCCTTGAGAAGGATGCCGTCGGCTGGGGATCAACCGAGTACATCGTCATCCGTCCTCGACCACCATTGCCAACCGAGTGGGGCTATCTGTGTGCGCGTGATGAAGCATTCCGGAACTTTGCCGTGCAGAAGATGGAAGGGACCACAGGACGACAGCGCGTTTCTGCGGATTCCGCAGGTCGTTACCTTGTTGTAGTGCCTCCAGTTGTGGTCGCCAACCTATTCACTCAGGTTGTGACAGGCCTGTTCCGCCGAATGGCTTCGGGCGATGATGAAAACCGCACGCTCACGGAGCTACGTGATACACTCCTCCCCAAGCTCCTTTCCGCTGAGATCCGGGTGAAAGACGCCGAACGCTTCGTGGAGGGAACGGTATGAACACTGGATGGGAGGCACGACTTGCCATCCTCCGGCAGGATGCCGAAAGCAAGATGCTTGTGCCTCTGCGTACGCACAACTGGACGGTGGCTATCGAGAGAGAGGTTGAGAACGGCGAGTATCTCATCATCAACGCTAAACGAGGTGGCATAAAACACTGCGTGGCCATCATGTACACGTCTGGAACGAAGAACACTGTATATAAACCACTTGCCAGGTTGGTTGAGCACATATTCATTAATGGAGACTTGTACAAGCTGGATTCGTATGCACACGGAATAGAGATACCAGTAAGCGCTGTAGACGACTTTCCCAGCCTGCTCGTTAGCTGGAACAGTGCGAGTACAGACGGCAAGTTTGCAGCCGAAGCCCCTACCAATCCACTCGATGCGCATCCTCCCAAGCACCGGGCACTCCTTTCGGAGACACCTATTGAGGCGATCTGGCTGCGACTACGGCAGCTAACAAGTGTCACGCTGGCTCGCAAGCTCGTCGAAACACGCGCGTTCGACGCAGGGCTCAAGCTAGACGATCTGGTGTTGAATATAAAGGCTGAGGGACTAGCATTCGCGCTCAGGAACGCCATTGACTACTTCCATGGCCGTGATGGCCAGAATGTCAGCCAGCGCGTCCTGAGCCTCTACTATGGCAGCATGTCCTTCGCTTTTTCCGAGATGCTTGCCGCGCCAATGGGGTCCACTGCACTCGCCGAAATCGAGGAGAGCACAAAGCTGGGCCATGGTCTCTATACCGTCGATGGTGAGCAGGAGGGGCTTGAACACATTGTAGTCGGGCCACTCGCAACGGGGTTCTTCCCGAACTGGCTGCACTTCATCGGCTTGCCTACAGACGGGTTGCCGAAGCAGAGGCCAAAGCGCTACAGTAACCTTGCGAAGCAAGCCCCAACCACGTGGGCGACCGTCGAAGACTTATTCGCGCGTATTCCCGAGGTAGCAGACCTCTTCGCGGAAATATTCGATACCAAACCTGCGTGGGTGACGCCGATCTATGATGCGGACGCAAATCCAACGCCCACCCTTTTCAGCGAGACTAAGCATCCGAAGACGACGTACGCCATTCTATTGGACAGCTCAGCGAGACTTACGAAGGAAGACATCGTCGCCTTCCCGGGCCCAATCAGCCAGATTACTGAGGTAGCTTCTCGAGATCCTGGGCGACACTTTCGAGTTGCGGTCGATAGCACGGGAAAGGATGTTTGGTGGGATGCCCTTCCGATACATCACAGCCCTTTCACTCGAACCGCTTTGATTGTTCCTGTATTCGGTGTTGTTGGAGAGTACCGGGCGATCTGTATAGCGTTGCTCTACGCGCTCTCGATCATCGTCCGTTATCGCCCTAGCGTATGGCGGAGAGTGCAAGAGGGTGACCTCGATCACTTGCGAGTCCTTATTGAGGCATTCCTTGCCGTAGTTGAGCGCGTGCTTCCTGAGCAGTTCTTGGAGCACGTTACAGGTCACCGCGTCTTCGCGAAGCAACCGGGAGCTTATTGGTAGAATACTGGCAGACATGAATACTATCTTCATCGAACCCGTCGTCAAGGAAGCCGCACTGGATTGGCCAGGAAGCCTCGGCTTCGCAGTTCTTCTCGGTTCCGAGATCACTCTTGGCGAACCAAGATCGGAGCGTGACTACCACGAGGAGACTTTAGACCCGATCGTATGCGCGATACCCTTAGTACCATATTCCTCTCCGGCGAGATTAGAGCGCGCGACGCTGCCTCCGCTACCGGAGATGGAAGATGAGTAATTCCAAGGATCTTCAAACGCGACGATTTCACGAACCTCTGCTTCCCGGGGATTCGGATAAGGTTACAGTAGGATGTCGGCATACTAACCCAGACGTTTGCTCGAAGAACCATTTGTCATCCGTCTGCGCTTTCGCAAGGTCAGGAGGAACCTGTCTTTCACCACCACACTCATGGCCGAAGCAGTACGGAAAGCTGCTACAATCCACGGAAGGAAACAACTCCGGTAGAACCAAGAAGACAATAGCCAAGGCTGATAGCCGAGGTCGTAGAGTCTTGTTATGAGCTTGAGTGGCTTCCACGAGTCCGAGGTCGAGCTGGCCGCACTCGAATGGTTCGAGGAACTCGGCTACAGCCTGCTCTCGGGCCCGGAGATAGCGCCTGGCGAAGCGAGGTCGGAGCGCGACCGCTACGAGGAGGCGTTCATCCCCCAGCGCCTGCGCGACGCCCTCGACAAGTTGAACCCGAACATCCCGGCCGAGGCACTCGACGAAGCATATCGCAAGGTGACGAGGATCGACTCTCCGAATCCTATCGACGCCAACTCGAACTTCCACTACTGGCTCGCGAACGGCATCCCGGTCGAGTACTTCCGCAAGGACGGCTCCATCGGTGGTGACTCGGTCAGGCTTGCGGACTTCGACAATCCCGACGCCAACGCCTGGGTCGCCGTTAACCAGTTCACCGTGGTGGATGGTCAGTTCAACCGCAGACCCGACATCGTGCTCTTCCTGAACGGCCTGCCCGTCGCCGTCATCGAGCTGAAGAACCCGGCCGACGAGACCGCGACCATATGGACGGCCTGGCACCAGCTCCAGACGTACAAGCACCAGATCCCGTCCCTGTTCGTGTTCAACGAGGCGCTCGTCGTCTCGGACGGGCTGGAAGCTCGAATCGGGACGATCACTGCAACCCAGACGCGCTTCATGCCCTGGAGGACAATCGAGGGCGAGGATTTGGCCCCTGCCTCGATGCCTCAGCTAGAAGTGCTCATCAAGGGAGCCTTCGACCGACGTCGGTTCCTGGATCTCATCCGACACTTCCTCGTGTTCGAGCCGGACACGGACGGCACCTCGCAGAAGAAGATGGCCGGGTACCACCAGTTCCACGCCGTGAGACGCGCCGTGGACGCGACCGTCGCAGCAGCGCGGCCGGACGGCGACCGCCGCGCAGGGGTCGTCTGGCACACCCAGGGTTCCGGCAAGAGCCTGACCATGGTCTTCTACACCGGGAAGCTGATGCTCCACCCGGCCATGGAGAACCCGACCATCGTTGTGATTACGGACCGAAACGATCTAGACGACCAACTCTTCGGGACCTTCTCCCGCTGCCACAAGTGGCTCCCCCAGGCACCCGAACAGGCAATGGATCGCGACGACCTCCAGGAGAAGTTGCGCGTTGGCTCGGGTGGGATCGTGTTCACGACCATCCAGAAGTTCATGCCCGAGGGGAAGGGAACCAGCTACCCGGCTCTGTCCGAGCGCCGTAACATCGTCGTCATTGCCGACGAGGCGCACAGGAGCCAGTACGACTTCATCGACGGCTTTGCCCGCCACATGCGGGATGCGCTCCCGAACGCCTCGTTCATCGGGTTCACCGGCACACCCATCGAGCTGACCGACAAGAACACGCGAGCCGTGTTCGGCGAATACATCTCCGTGTACGACATCCAGCGGGCGGTCGAGGACGGGGCAACCGTGCCCATCTACTACGAGGGTCGGTTGGCCAGGTTGGAGCTGGACGAGAAGGAGAAGCCGAAGCTCGACTCCGACTTCGACGAGGTGACCGAGGGCGAGGAGGTCGAGAGCAAGGAGCAGCTCAAGACCAAGTGGGCCGCCCTTGAGGCGCTCGTGGGAACGGAGAAGAGGGTCAGCCTGGTCGCCAAGGACCTGGTCGAGCACTTCGAGAACCGGCTCGACGCCATGGACGGCAAGGCCATGGTCGTGTGCATGAGCCGCCGCATCTGCGTGGAACTCTACAAGGCAATCGTGGCCATCCGACCGGACTGGCACGACGAGGACGACGCGAAGGGTTCGATCAAGATCGTGATGACCGGGAGCGCCTCGGATCCGCTGGGGTGGCAGGGACACATCCGGAACAAACCACGGCGCGAGGATCTTGCCAATCGCTTCAAGGATCCCGAGGACCGTTTCAGGATCGTGATCGTCCGGGACATGTGGCTCACCGGGTTCGACGCACCGTGCCTCCACACGATGTACGTGGACAAGCCCATGCGCGGGCATGGGCTCATGCAGGCCATCGCACGCGTGAACCGGGTGTTCAAGGACAAGCCCGGAGGGCTCGTGGTCGACTACCTGGGCCTCGCCGACAACCTCAGACGGGCGCTCGCCGTGTACACGGAGAGCGGGGGATCCGGGAGCACCGCCATCGATCAGGAAGAGGCGGTTGCGGTCATGCTCGAGAAGTTCGAGGTGTGCACTGGCCTGTTCCACGGTTTCGACTGGTCGCGGTGGATCACGGGAAGGCCCCACGAACGACTGTCGTTGCTTCCTGCGGCGCAGGAGCACATTCTTGCTCAGGACGACGGCAAGGGGCGCCTCCTGCGCGCGGTCACGGAACTCTCCCGCGCCTTCGCGCTGGCGGTGCCCACCGACGAGGCGCTCCGCATCCGGGACGACGTCGGCTTCTTCCAGGCCGT
>JACQXT010000064.1 GCA_016208665.1 Chitinivibrionia bacterium
CATGCGCCAGCGCCCTGAACGAGCTTATATGTATCAAGAACGTTCCGGCCATCGGCGTCAGGTCCTCATACAGCTCGATCCGGCCGCCTGCGGGCGGCTGCGCCTTGACAGCCGGTTGCTCAACCGCGCCCGCCGCTTGCGTCGCAGCGGCCGGTTGTTCAGTCGTGCGCGCCGCCGTCGATGCGATTTCCTCGGCGGTCGTGATCTTTTTCGCGGTGTCGCCCGGGGCGCCCGCAGCTTGCCTCACAGGCCGGATCTCCGGCCCCGCCGCAGTTGTCTCCGCTCGCTGCGGCACCGCGCCGGATTCGGCCGCAGGAATGGGAGCGGCCGTTGCCGGCGCTTCTCGGGCTGCGTGCTGCGTCCCGCCCTCGCGCACGGGTTTGGTCTCGCGCGCCGGCTTGGTAAGAAAGAGCCACCAGAAGATGAACGCGACTAGAATCACCGCGACGATACTCAATGCCGCTTTCGGCAGGAACGAGCTCTTCGTCTCCGCCGAAAGCCGCTCATCCACTGCATCCCACCTGGCTGTTTCATGTGATCTCTGCCTCAGGTATTCGATTCTCCGCTCGGCCGCCTCCCTTCCGAAAGCCGCCGATTTCGCCGGCTCCTTTGCCGGCTCGCCCGGGGAGGCCTTCGCCGCTTCCTTCGCGGGTTCTTTCGCCGGTTCCCCGGCCGGTTCTTTCGCATGCTCTCCGGGCGGAGCTTGCGCGGGCTCCTTAGCCCCTACGAGGGGAAAGATTTCTTCAGGTTCGCGCGCAGGCTCTTTCACTATCTCTTCGAGGGCTTTCAGGTCCACCGCCTCCGGTTCCGCCCGTTGTTCCGCAAACGGCCTTCGCTGCGGCTGAACGACGTTCGCTACGAAAATGTTCGCTTCTTCCAGCGCCGACAGTTTCTCCAGAAGACGGGTGAACGGAATGTCGCCCGTTGCGCCGGCGGTGCGAACGCAGATCACCGACTCGAATGCTCCGGCCATAGGATGCAATTCCCCTCCATCGTCGTCCGCCGGCCCGCTGAACACGACGCACTGCGCGTGGTTCAAGAGATATCGGGCGGCGCCGCGGAACGAGTCCATCGAGAAGGGCAGTTTCTTGGTCACCTGAAACGATCCGGTTCCCACCACGAACGCGCTTCCCGTGCTCCTCTGGACGATCGCTTTCATCGAACTGCCGTACAGCAGCAGATCGAGGAATCCGAGCGAGTCCCTCTGGGGCACGATGCCGCTCAAGCCGGGGGCGAGAAAATCGCAATCAACGAGCAGAGTCGTTTTCGCGTGAGGAAGGAGCGCCCGCGCGATGCAGAATCCGAACAAATCTCTGAGTTCCTTGTCCCGGTCGGAAGAGAAGAGATACACCCCCGCCGGCCGCCGCGCCATGTTCTCGATGATCGGAGTCGCGAGCGACTGCATCGGTTCCAGCAGGATTTGCGGAATGGAGCCGGTCGAGGCGGTTTCACGCAGCGTCTCGATGGACGCCTCGAATTCGAAGGTTGAAATCTTGTTCATGACGATCTGTACCTCTGTCTCGTTGACTCATCGTGCGCGCTTGACTGACGAACCACCCATATTCGTTTTCTGCGCCGCGGAATCGAAGCCGGAGAATCTCCCGCGGACCGGCATAGTCGCATCATCGGCCGTTCGTTCGCGCCGGATCGCCTGCCGCGCCGCCGCTCGAGGCGCCGAAGGCGCCTATCAGCATCGCCGCGTGCGCGCCCAGATCGGCGTCGTCCCGGGGGAGCACGCTCCGCATGTTGAACCGCAGTTCGTTCCCCCTGATCCTGGCGATGAGCGGAACCGCGTTCATCCTCATGCTCCGGGCGAGGGCTACGGCGGTTTTCTCGGAGGGACAGACGACGACGACGGCGACGCCGGGTATGGAACTCCGCGCGAAGCTTCCTCCGCCGACGGCGGCATCGTCATCGGCGACCGCCACCGAGAAGGTATCGGGGATCCGGCCGCCTATAACCTCCGCGACGGCTGCTGCTCGCCGGCGCAGCGCTTCCATCGATTCCAGGGTTTGGGCGAGAATCGGAATGTCGGCGGCGGGTTTCGCGGAGAAGATATATGTCCGGAACAGGGACTCGACGGCAGCTATGCCTATCTTATCGATCCGCACCGCCCGGCTCAAAGGGTTCTCCTTCAACATCCGTATGAACTGCGCCGTGCCTGCGATGATGCCCGCCTGGACGCCGCCCAGCAGCTTATCGCCGCTCATCGTCACGCAGTCGACTCCGGTCTCGATCACGCGCTCGACCTGCTCTTCGCCCGGCATGCCGGCGGATGCGAAATCGAACAGCGCGCCGCTCCCGAGGTCGCACACGCACATGCACTGCGCCTCCTTCGCGCAGGCGATCAGCTCATCCAAAGAAGCCTCATGCGCGAATCCTTCTATTTCATAGTTGCTGCGATGCACTTTCATGATGACGTCGTTCGGCCGCGCGACCTTGGCGTAATCCTGCGCAAAGGTTCGATTCGTCGTTCCGACTTCGATCACTTCGGCGGCGGCTCTTCCGAGAATCGTCGGGAGGCGAAAACTGCCTCCTATCTCGACCAGCTCTCCGCGGGAGATCAAGACTCTGCCCGGAGGAGAGAACGTATTCGCGATCAGGTAGACGGCGGCCGCGTTGTTGTTCACTACCATCGTCGCTTCCGCGCCCGTCGCAAGTTGGATCAACCGGTGCATCTGCTCCCCCCGCTTCCCGCGTTCTCCCCGTTCGAGATCGAACTCGAGATTCACATACGAGCCGAGCATGCCGCGAATCGCATCCTGCACCGTTTCTCCCTGAACCGCCCTTCCCAGATTCGTGTGAAGAATGACGCCGGTGCCGTTGATGACCCGTTTCATTCCCGGTTCCTTGAGCGCGGCAAAACGCGCCGCGATGATCCCCGCTACCTGCGATGGGGGAGACATCGCCGCATCGAACGTTGTGTCTTCGAGAATGCGGGCGCGGACATCATCGACGCAGGCCCGCACGAACCTCGTCCATGGGAAATGAGGATGGGCCGAGCGCAATCCGGCGAGCTCGGCCGACTGAAGCAGGTCGTCGATCGATGGAATGGACCTGAGCACATGTGCTGCGTCTTTGCTCTTCATTTTCAACGGGAACACCTGTGGTCTGTACTATCATATGTGTCGAAAGTCCGTCAATACTTTTAAGGATCGAGCTTTCTTATTAGAACTATCTTTATGTTCCCGCACTAAGACCTTTGCAATTCAACGGATAAAATCTAAGCGTCGCATTTTCTATAGGCGAAACGGCCTGACTTCCTGTATAACTGTAGATAACCTGTGTATCATATTGTTATTATATATTATACCGTTAGTTTGATGCCTGCCTTCCAGGGTCCAATCTCGCAGCATTCATCCGTCGGCCGGACGAATACATGCGGCCCGGCTCCTCGTTGTGCGGTATAAAGAGTTGTTGCAGCCGAGTCGATATTCTGCTATCCGAGTAAGGTATGAAACACCGGCTGACATGTACGGTGCTCGGCATCGCCGTCCTCCTCACAATCGGCACAAGCTGCGCTCCCCCTCCGCAACCGAGGATCGACCGCATATACACGGGGCTGCAAGAACGCCTTCCCCGCTTCGATCCGACGGTTCTTGCCGGGAGGGCGATCGTCATCGATCCCGGGCACGGAGGAGCATTCCGCGGCACCAGGGGTCCCAATGACCTGGAGGAAGCTGCAGTCAATCTGGGAGTGGCGCTGTATCTCGGCGGACTGCTCCTCGAGTCGGGCGCATCAGTTCATTATACGAGATCGGCCGACAGGGATTATCTCGTTCCTGCCGATTCATCGCTCTCCTACGACCTCGAACATCGCATCGCCGTCGTCGACTCCGTGCATCCGGACATATTCGTTTCGATACACCACAACGCCCGGAGCGACCGATCGCCGGACGTAAACGCTATCGAAACCTACTACAAGTTCGGAGACCACGCGTCGCGCGATCTCGCATTCGCCGTCCACCGGCACCTGGTTCGCAATCTCGGAATCAAGGACGGAGTCATCAAACCGGGCAATTACCACGTGCTTCGCTCCGTCGACATTCCGGCGATCCTCGGCGAAGCGAGCTATCTGACCAATCCGGAGGTCGAGGGCAAGCTGCAGTTTTCAGCGAAGCAGAAACTCGAAGCCGAGGCCTACTATCTGGGGATTCTCGATTATTTTCGCAGGGGAACGCCGAAGATCCGCCTGATCGCGCCCGCGGAAACGACTCTTGCAGCAGTGCCCGACATCGTGTACGAGGCCGAGGACATCGGCGGAACGGGAGTGGATCCCGATGCGATCTTCATGGAGGTAAACGGAAAGCCCGTGCATGCCCTGTTCAACCGGGAACTCCGGAGAATTCAATACGGCTTCCCCTGGAACGCGCCGAACGGCAGATACACCGTTTCCCTCCACATCAGGAATCTCATGGGGAACTCGAGCGCCGCGCAGACGTCGTCGTTCGCCATGAGCTTCCCTCCCGAGCAGGCCGTCTTCGATAACGAGCCCGCCGCGCCGCCGTGGGGATGGGGGCCCGTCAGGGCGCGGGGCGTACTCTTGGACAGGCGCGGACTCTCCGTTGCGGAGGGTTCCACCGTGCGCATGACGGTTTCCGAAGGGCGTCTCTCTCCCCGCGCGCCGGAACAGGAGGCGCGAGTCCAGGACGGGTATGCGGAGTTCTGCATCAGCCCTGAAACCAATCCCGAGAGCGTCGATGTCGTGGTCGAGTGCGCGGGAAAAACTTTCAACCATACATTCAAACGGCAATCGCATCCGCCGGCGGCGCCCGCCGCAGTCTGCGAGCATCTGCTCGTTCTGAACCGGCTGGAGCGCGTTCCGGTGCCCGGCGCCTGCGCCGAGACCGGCGACAGCATCATCGCAAGCGCGTCGAGGTCCGGCGTCCTGTGCCTCCCTGTGCGCGCCGAGTCCGACAGTGTGACGGTCCGCAAAGCCGGATACCGCCCCGCGGGCCTTCGCGGCGGGACTGACACGCTGTTTCTGGACCCCTGGTTTCGGGGCGCGCTTCACGGGAAGAGGTTCGTTCTCGATCCGCAAGGGGGCGGTGCTTCGACCGCAGGCGCGGGGCCACTCGGCCTTTACGCATCCTACGTCAACGTCCTGGTGGCGCGCTTGTGCGCATCGTACCTCCGCCTGGCCGGCTCGAATGTCCTTCTCACGCGCTCCGGCGAAGAGACGGTCGCTCCGCACGACGTCGTCGCGATGGCCAACGGCTTCGACGCCGACCGCTATATAGAAATCCGCCACCATCACCAGGCTCCGGGCGAAGGAGCGTGCAATCCCGCGTCAGGGAGCACGTATTTCTTTCCTGGAAGCGTGATGGGCAAGCGAATGGCCGAATCGCTGGCGGGCGGCTTAGCGCGCGGCTGTGGCGCCCCCGAGTCCGCTTCCGGAGAGCAGGTCACCTATCCCCTGCAGCAGACCGCTTGCCCCGCGGTCGTCGTCGAATTCCCCTCTATCGAGACGCCCGAAGAGGAGCTCAGACTGGGCGAGTCATGGTACCTGCGGCAGCAGGCCTATGCGCTGTTTTTGGGCATTCTCGGGCATTTTTCCGCCGGCGCCGAGGACGATCTGGCCGTTCTGATTGAAACCGCCGAAGAGGACAAGGCGAACTGGCTGGTCACGCTCGACGGCACATGGAACGTGATCACGCCCCCTTCGGGCCGGGTGCGGTTCGGAGCGATCGATGCCGGCTCCCACACCGTATCCGTCCGAAAACGCGAAACGGCCGCCGTGCGGCGCATGGATATCCGTCCCGGCGGTCCTCGCGAGATCGTCATTCCCGTTTCCCATTCGAATCCCTGACATCCTGTTTCGAGCCGGCCGCGTGTGAAGGACCCGCGCCGCATGGCGCGAACGGTTTGCCGGCGGCCTCCCTGCCGCCTTGACCGGCCCGCCGCAATTGCGTATCTTTCACATGAAAGGAGGAGCAATTCCATGCCTGAGCGAATAGCCGAGAGAGATCGACTCTACAGGCGGAAGCTCCTCTATATAAGCCCGATTTCCGTCTTCCTCATCCTGTGGCTTTTCATCACCCCCGGCGAGGTTCCCCTGTTCGAAACCGAGAAGAATCTCGGGTGGAAAGGGGAAATGCAGGTCCTTCCCGAGCTATCCATTCTCCCCGAAACGGATCCCTTCGAAACCTCCGTGGATGAGCGCAGGATCAGGATGATGACCTCGGTCGATGTGAATGTGCTCGACGAAACCGGCGAGGCGGAAGGCAACCGCAAACAGGAGGAGCAGAAAAGCGAGGACGTGCTGACCGTGCCGCTCCAGGACGGCATGGACATGATTACCACGCGGCCGATGCATTCGGACGTCCCGTATTCCGAGGACTATATCATTCTCAAAATGGTGCGCCCGGTCTATCCGGCCGAAGAACTGGAAAACGGAATCGAGGGCGAAGTGCTCCTGGAGATTCTCGTCAATGAAGAAGGAAAAGTCCAGGACGCGTGGGTGCTGACTCTCATCGGGCCGAAGAGCTTCGAAGAATCCTCTCTCAAAGCCGTGAAGGAATTTCTTTTCCAGCCGCCCCGCATCGACGGCAAGCCCATGCCGATGTCCATCAGGTTTCAGATCAACTTCAAAATGATTTGAAGCGGCCGCCCGCAGGCGGGAGTCAGGGGAGCGAACCGCTCCTCCCTTCTCCCCGTTTCCCCCGGCATCAGAAATCGCCGGGATCCAGGTCGCGAAGATACTTCCTCTTGGTTCTGAGAGCGAGGGCGATCGAGTCGCTCGGACGGGCGTCGAATACGAAGATTTCATTGTCCCGCTGGAGGTAAATCTTCGCATAGAACGTATTATTCTTGAGCTCGGACACCACAACCTTCACGACGACGGCCCCGAATGTCTCCAGGGCCGTCTTCAATAGATCGTGGGTGAGCGGACGCTCGAACTTCTTGCCTTCAAGCTTCATCTCAATCGACAGCGCCTCCGCGGGGCCTATCCAGATGGGAAGCACCTCTTCCCGTTCGACGGCCTTGAGAAGCACGACCGGATTGTCTTTGGTATCCTTGACGATTCCTCCGATTTCCACGCGAATGAACGACGAATCATTCTCCGGCATGGTTCCACCAGTCCCTCGCGCGCCTGCGGCGCGCCGCGCTACTGCCCCTGCTCCGATATTTTCTTGTTCAAGTCGTCCAGATTCTCGAAGTCGGGCATCGGCTTGCCGAGGTTCTCCAGCATCCATTGCGCCGACTTGGCGATTTCGGTGCCCGGGTAGTCGCGCACGACCTTGGTAAACATCTGTTCGGCGTTGTAGTTGTCCTTGAGCTCCTCCGCATAGACGAAGCCGACCATGAACAGCGCCTGGGGGGCATAGGAGCTCTCGGGATACTTATCGACGATCTGCTGATACATACTGAGCCGGCGCTGGCTGTCGGTGCTTGTTTGCGCCAGGTTCCACATTTCTTCGGGGGATCTCTGAACGCGATCGATCTCCTCCCGAAGATAGTTGGTGACCTTGCGGCTCTTCGAGAGTTCGGCAGCGACTTCCTTGCGGACGTCGGTGATCCTGTTATTGACCAGCAGCGTGGATATTTCGCCTTTCACATCTTCGTATGACTTGAGCTCCTCCGGTTTCTTGCGATTGACGCGCACAATCGAGTATCCCTTCTCGAACTGGATCGGATCGCTGAGGACGCCTTCCTCGAGATCGAAGACTGCGTCGGACCAGGCCTTGGAATATCCGATGAAGCGGACGTATCCGCCCTTATTGAAATATCCCAGATCCCCCCCGTCGCCGCGGGTCAACTCGTCTTCGGTAAACTTATGGGCAAGCGTGGTCATCTTTTCGCCGGCCTCGACCCTCTTCTTCAGATCGATGAGCTTCTTTCTGTCCTTCGAGAAGATGTGCTGGGCGCGAAGAACCGCCTGAGTCGTGAACCGTTCGGGGTGGGCCTGGTAGTACTCGTACATTTCCTCATCGGAAGGTTTTGCCCTCTCGGTCACGTACTTCGCGTAGTATTCGTTGATCACGATCCGCCGGGCGGCATCTTCGACCTTCTTTTTTATGTCCTCGTCCTTGAGCATCTGCTTATCGAGGGCGTCCTTGTAGTAGAGTTCCTCCTCGATCAGCATGCCGGCGAGTTCGGCCTTCCCTTCCTGGGAATTGTATTTCACTTTTTGATTGTCCGGCAAATTCTCCACGATCTCGTTCAACTCCGAACGGGTCATTTTCCAGCTATCGACCGCTGCGGCCAGCTGCTCCTTCTCGCTGGCGGACGGTTGCTTCTTTGCGCAGGAGAACGGCAGCGCAAGCCCGACAACCAACAGCGCAACAAACAAACGACCTACTCGCATGTCAACCTCCGGAACGGTTAGATCAAATCCTCTCTTCCGCTACTTTTCCGCCAATTGACGATTTGTTTGACTTCCTGAACCCGTTTCCTCTTGCAAATGAGGATGGCGTTGTCCGCTACGACGATGACGGCATCGTCGATTCCGATCATCCCGACCAGCTTTCTCGAGGACAACACGGTATTGCCGGTTCCATCGATGACCACGTGTTCGCCCACGAGCACGTTGTCTTTCTCATCCGGCGTGAACAGCTCCCGTATGCTTTCCCAACTGCCGACGTCGTTCCAGTAGAAATCGCCCTTGAGAATGACGACATTGGAGGCTTTTTCCATGACCCCGAAATCGATCGATTCCGGGGTTATCCTTCCGTATACTGATTTCAACACCCGATCCATGTCGCCGGTTCCATCGCCGATCCCCGAAAGCGCGCTCGCAAGTCCGGGCAGGTGGCGGGCGATCGCATCCAGGATGACGTCGACTTTCCACATGAACATCCCGCTGTTCCAGAAGTAATTGCCCGCCTTGTAGAATCTGCGCGCGCGATGGATGTCGGGTTTCTCCAGAAACTCCTCGGAGACGAAAATCCCGACGTTTCCGACCTCCGCCAGCCGATTCCCGGCCCGGATGTAGCCGTATCCCGTGTCGGGCCTCGACGGTTTTATACCGAACGTCAACAGCACGTCGTGTTTGGATACATAGCGTTCGCCGGCCTGGACGGCCTGTTCGAACGCCGCCAGGTCTTCGATGAGATGATCGGCGGGAAGCACGATGACCGGCTGGTTCCCCAGGCGTTTGCGTATGATGCTGCAGGCGACGCCGATGCAGGGCGCCGTGTTCTTCTTTTCGGGTTCGACGATGATGTTGCCGGCGGGGATTTCGGGGACTTCATGGCGAATGCCTTCGATTTGATTGATGTTGGTTACGACAAAAATCTCTTCCGGCCGCGAAATGTTGTGAAGGCGGTCCACGGTGAGCCGGATCATGCTCCCTTTGCCCGTGAGATTGAGGAACTGTTTCGGCCGCTCGATCTGACTGAGCGGCCAGAAACGTTCGCC
This sequence comes from Chitinivibrionia bacterium, assembly GCA_016208665.1. Taxonomy (GTDB): domain Bacteria; phylum Krumholzibacteriota; class Krumholzibacteriia; order WVZY01; family WVZY01; genus JACQXT01. The sequence continues at coordinate 9,361 of JACQXT010000064.1, forward strand.
GACTCCGCCTGCCATGATAACAGCCAGCATGCAAACCTCGCAGTGTTTGTCCTTACTCTTTTACAACCCACACCTTGATTGCAGCCGTCACGTCTCCATGCAGCTTCAATGGAACGGTGTACACTCCCAGTTTCTTGATGGGTTCCTCGAGCTCGATCTGCCGTTTTTCGATATCGAATCCCTGGCGTTTCAGCTCGTTCGAAATATCCATCGTCGTAACCGAACCGTAAAGCCTGTCCTCCTCCCCCACCTGAACGGGAACGGTGCATGAGACGTCGACCAGCCTGGCGGCCAGATCCTGTGCTGCGGCCGTCGCATGCGCGTCGCGGCGTTTCATGCGCTTTTCTTCTTCCTGGAACTCCTTGAAGTTGGCGTTCGACAGGGGAACGGCGAGCTTTTTCGGAAAGAGGTAGTTCCTGGCGTAGCCGGGCTTCACTCTCACCGTCTCTCCGCGCGCGCCTAATGTCGAAATCGTTTGCAGCAGGAACACTTCCACAAGAGCCTCCTTTACCAGAGAGTATTATCGGTAATATTCCCTCACGAAGGGAACGAGCGCCAGCATTCTGGCTCTCTTGATCGCTGCGGAAAGCATTCTCTGATGGAAAGCGCACGTGCCGGTGATCCTCCGGGGAGTAATCTTGCCGCGGTCCGTCATAAACTTCCTCAGTTTGCGATCGTCTTTATAATCGATATGAGTCACGCCGTCCTTGCAGAACTTGCACGGCTTGGTGACCCGGATCAGTCTCTCTTTCATCGGTTTGGCCACGGCTAACCCTCCTCCTTGTTGAGCACTTCTCCTTCTTGGATCCCTTCGATGGCGATCTTGGCCTCCGTGCCGGTTGCCAGCACATCCCGCACGATGAGGTGCCGCAGAACCGTTTCGTCGAGGCGAAGCTGCCGGTCGAGTTCGGTCAGCACGGCGTTGGCGGCTCTGAAGCCGTACAGGATGTAGCAGCCTTCGCTCTGTTTGTTGATTTCATACGCGAGTCTTCGCCTGCCCCAATCCTCCATCTTGGTGATCTCTCCGCCGCCGGAAACGATAACGCCTGCGTATTTCTGCGAGCTGTTTTTCGCGGCGGTTTCCGCCGAGTCAGGGGACAGGATCACGATACATTCATAATTGTACAAGGAATCGCACCTCCTTATGGACGACGACTTTCCGCGAGCCCGGGGCGGGTCCGGAAAGTAAGGAAGCAAAAGGCCGGCGGGCGATCATTCGATGCCGCGCCACAATCTCAGGCTTCGCTCATGTCAGGTGTTGCACCGCTGGAACCACGTTCTACACTATATCAAAACATCCGCCGAAAGTCAATCGGTTTCGCTTCGCGGCTCCCGCGTGTTGAATTCGGCCATCGCCTCGTCGATGCCGCGCGTAATCGCCGCCTCGACGCACGCCGCGGCGCGATGCACGCTCGAGGAAACCCGGTCCAACTCGCCCTCTTCGAATCGGTCGAGCACGAAATCGGCCGGATCGACATCCGCCGGCAGAGGTCCGATGCCGATCCGGAGGCGCGGGAATGCGTTTATCCCCAGCTCTTCTATGATCGATGCAAGGCCGTTATGCCCTCCGTCCCGCCCGCTTCTCCTCAACCGCATCATGCCCAGCGGAAGATTGAAATCGTCGCAGACGACCAGCATGTCCTCCATGGAAAATATCTCGCGTTCCCCGAATGCGCGCAGGGCGTGGCCGGACAGGTTGACGTACGTCTTGGGTTTCAACAGGACGGCGTCCGCCCCATGAAGTCGGCCGCGTGCTTGATGGTACTCACGCGCCGGCTGCGACCACTTCATGCCGCCCTCGCGGGCGCAATGGTCGAGGAGCATGAAACCCATATTATGCCGCGTGAGCCGGTAGCGTTCCCCGGGATTGCCGAGGCCGACGAGTACGATTCTTGTGAGCATGCACACTACGAAGCGGATCGGAAACCCGCATTCGAGCGACAAACCGCCGAATGCGGCTTCCGATCCCGCCGTTTCGAAGACGTATGGATGAAATAACGCCTGGAGGCGCGCCTGCGAACCCGGTTTCCCGTTCTCGCGCCGGCGGAGAGAAGCATGCCTGCACGTTATTCTTTTTCGGACCCTTCCCCTTCTTCTCCCTCTTCCTTCTTTTCCTTCGTTATCAACTCGGGTTCCGTTGGGGCTTCGGCAACCGGCTCCGCAGGTTTGATCTCGGCGGCAGGCGGCACGACGATCGCCAGCATCGATCCGAGGTCGTCGAGGAATTCGATGCCCGGATAGTTCGTCGAAATGTCGCTCACGTGGATCGCATCGCCGATCGAAAGCTGGCTCACATCAATGACAATCGCTTCCGGAATCGCGGC
>JACQXT010000065.1:0-6473 GCA_016208665.1 Chitinivibrionia bacterium
CGAGGGGGAGACGATTACGATCGGGAATCTCAGGTTCCATATCATATCCGCGCAGCCCAACCGCGTGCGCAAGTTGAGAGTCGAGATACTATGAGCGCCTTCGAGCTTGGAATCATTTCCCTTGCCTGCTTCATCCTGGGGGCGTTTTTTTCCGGCAGCGAAACGGCCTTCATCGCATCGAGCCGGATCCGGCTCCGGCACCTGTACGAGAGAGGCAACTCGCGGGCGGGCATGGTCCTGAATCTTCTGGACGATCCCAAGAGCCTGATGAGCTCGGTGCTGGTCGGCGCCAACCTGGCCATCATCGGCTGCACGAGCACCTTCACGGCGCTCGCCACGCGATCTTTCGCGGAGTCCGGGGCTTCGATCGCAACCGTGGTGCTGGTGCCGCTTTTTCTCGTGTTCGTCGATATGCTGCCGAAGGGAATCTTCCTGTACTACGGCTCCCGGGCGGCGATTTCCTCGGTCGTTCCGCTGAGGTTCTTCACCGTACTGATGTACCCCGTGGTGAAGCTCTTTTCCATTCTTTCCGGTGCGTTGATGAGACTGCTGCGAATGAACAAGCGCGAGCGCGAAAGCCTCGTTACCTTGGATGAGCTCCTCTACCATCTCGAGGACAGCAAGGAAGCAGGTTTGATTTCGAAGGAGACCATGACGCTTGCGGAAAGGGCTCTCGCCTTGAAGCAGCTGACCCTTATCAGGGCCATGGAGCCGAGATACGGAAGGCTCGATCTTGAAGAACCGTACCTGGTGCACAAAGATACGCCTCTCGTGCGGATGCTCTTCCATATGCAGAACCGCGGATGCCAGATGGCGCTCGTCAAGGACGGCGAGCGAATCGCCGGCATGCTGACGCTGGAGAACATACTCGAACAGCTGGTCGGCGCCATAGCCGACGAGTATCACTGAGAGAGGTGCGGTTGTGGATCAGTCCGGACAACCTGCGATCATGCATGCTCCGTTTCCGATAGCGGGCAGGAAGGTCGTGCTGCTTGCGGAGGGATGTTTCTCCCCGTTGGGATCCAAAACGGCCGCATGCTTTCTCCGGTACCGGCAGGAACAGGTTGCGGCGGTGCTCGACAGCACGCACGCCGGCATGCGGGCGTCCGATGCGCTGGTGAATTATGAGGGGAGGGACGCGGATCTGGTCTTCGTGGAAGGGCAGGGATCCATACTCCATCCGAGATACGCAGGCGTCGCAGCGGGACTGATGTTCGGAGTCATGCCCGATCGCATCATCATGTGCCACGAAGCCGGGAGAACAACCGTGCGGGGCTGCGATGTGGACATCCCTCCCATGAACAAGGTGATCGCCCTTCACGAGGGACTGCTCGAACCGGCCAAGCGGGTGCGTGTATCCGGAATTGCGCTCAACACCATGCATCTCGGCGAGCGCGACGCCCTTCGCGCGATTGCCGATCTCGAGAGGGAAACGGGTCTGCCCGCGGCCGACCCCGTCCGGTTCGGATGCGAACGGTTGATCGACGTCCTCGCGAATCCCGCGAGCGGGAGGGGGGATCGTTCATGAAGCTGGATATGGAACTCCTCACGCTGGAAACGAGACACACCTTCACGATCTCCCGCGGCGCCCGCAAGAAGTACAGGAATTTCATTTTCCGGCTGACCTGGGAGGGGTTCACGGGCATCGGCGAGTGCGCACCCCAGGTGTACTACGGCGAGGACGAAGCAAGCGTGCTCGAGGCGGTGCGGAGGGTCGAAGGAAAACTCGATGGAGACCCGGAGACGCTGAAGGACCGCCTCTTCGCGGGCGACCTGAAAGCGCTGCTCGAGCGGGACAATTCGGTGCGGGCGGGACTCGACATGGCGCTGTGGGACATCATCGGACGGAGGGAGCACAAACCCTGCCACGCTCTTTTCTCGCTCGATCCCCGCAAAACGCCGTATACGTCGTACACGATCGGTTTCGACTCCCCGGAGGTGGTCCGGATGAAGCTCACGGAGGCGCAGCCGTACCGCATTCTCAAGATCAAGATGGGGCTTCCGGGCGATCTCGAGATCCTCGATGAAATCCGCAAGCAGACCGACAAGACGATACGCGTGGACGCCAACGAAGGATGGAACCTTGCGACCGCGCTCAGGCTCGCCGAAGAACTCGAGCGCAAGGGGATCGAATTCATCGAACAGCCGATCAGCCATTTCCGGAAAGAGGAATTGAAGGCGCTCAAGCGATCCAGCGGCATCCCGATCATTCTGGACGAAAGCATCGTGCATCCCGGGGACGTGGACGACTGCCGCGACCAAGGCCACGGCATCAATATCAAGCTGATGAAGTGCGGCGGGATCACGCCCGCCCGGGAGATGATAGGGAGGGCGAAACGCCACGGCTTGAAGGTCATGCTGGGATGCATGATCGAGACCTCCGTCGGCATCACCGCGGCGGCCCATCTCAGCCCGGATGCTGACTACGCCGATCTCGACGGAAACCTGCTGCTGTCCCGCGATCCCTTTATCGGCGTGCGCGTCGATGACGGAAAGCTGGTTCTTCCCGGCGGTTCGGGGCTGGGTGTGACGCCCCGGGAATGAGCACCGCCGCATACCTGTTCTGCTGCATATCATGGCCGCAACCAACAATGCTTTCTTGAAAAGAAACTACATTCTCGGGGTCATCAACGGGACCTTGGTGAATTTCGGTATGGCGTTCATCGATCCCTATGCGGTGCTGCCCGTTTTCATCCTTCGCCTGGGAGGCTCCGAGTTAGTCATCGGTTTGACGAGCGCCATCTCCGGCGGCGGGTGGTATTTGCCGCAGGTTTTCATTTCCCGGCTTGCCGAATCGCGCCGGTACCTCATCAACCTCTATCGCGCAACCGCGGCGCTTCGGATCGCCGGATGGTTCGGAGTCGCGCTGAGCGTGTGTCTCCTCGATCCCGCCCGCCGCGGCCTGTACCTCGCGGCGTTCGTGGCGTTCTATCTCGTGGCGAACCTGGGGGCGGGGCTGGCCGCAGTGCCGTTTCTGGAGATCGTAGGCAAGACGATTCCCGTGACGAACCGCGGCGCGTTTTTCGGAACGCGGCGTTTCATCGGGGGTGTGCTCGGCGTATTCGCCGGCATACTGATCGGCGTGATCCTCGATACGCAGAGTCCCATGACATGGATGGGCGATCGGGTGTTTTCGACCGCGGAACGTGTCGCCTCCGGCCTCGGATTTCTCGGTTACTCGTTTCCGATCAACTACGGGTTTCTTTTTATCATCGGGGGGACGCTGATATCCATCGCCATGATCGCCTTCTGTTTCGTGGGCGAACCGCCGTCTGAGCACGTGAGGAAGCCCGAGAAGCTCTTCGATCACCTGCTCTCCGGCTTCAGGATCCTCCGGGATGATCAGAATTACCGGCTGTTCTATGCGGTGCGGATATGCTGGCAGTTTACGGCGATGGCCTTTCCGTTCTACAGCAGCTATGCCGTAATGAATCTTCATTTCCCCGAAGGCGCGGTGGGAATGTTCGTGTCGCTCTGGGTCGGATCGGGGGTGTTCTCCAATTATGTCTGGGGCCGCTTGATGGACGGCAGGGGGAACAAGGTGGTGCTTCAGAGCACTGCGCTTCTCAGCATGATACCGCCGTCGATCGTTCTTTTCCTTGACGTGAGCGGAGGCGGGGCGCCCGGATTGTCGACCCCGGTCTTCGTCGCGATGGCGTCCACGTTCTTCATCAACGGATTCATACACAGCGGCAGGGTGATCAGCAACATGACCTACCTTCTTGAAGCGGCGCCGATCGAGAAGCGCATCCTCTATACCGGTTTCATGAACAGCTTCACTTTTCCCTTCATGTTGAGCCCGGCCCTCGGCGGCTTGATCCTCCATTTCTCGACGATTTCGGCGCTCTTCTCTCTGGCTCTTCTTTTTGCCCTCCTGAATTTGATTCTCAGTTTCCGTCTGCGGGAGCCGCGCACAGCAAACACTGACAGCAAAACATGATATGCGCCGTTATGGCAGGCCATAATGGCAGGTTAGGGGGAAGGAAAGAGGAGTGCTTTCGCTCGCTCTGTTTAACTTATTGTAATTAAACAAAATATAATCTGATAATCTCGTGCTCGCTATTGGCACTGGCGTTGCTTTATGTAGCGAGCAGGATGGGGCTCGAGGGGAAATAAGACGCGGAGAAACAAGAAACCTTAAACCCGGAGGTTAGGCCATGTTCCTGACAAAATACAAACCCATAAATCAAGTCGACTCCTTCTGGAATGCGTTCGACCGCGATTTCTTTCCGGTCGTAAGACGGTTCTTCGAAGAGGAGGAAGAAGGTTTAAGTGTCCCGAAGACCAACATCAGCGAGGACGACAAGGAGTTCACCCTGACGATGGAATTGCCCGGAGTCTCCAAGAAGGATGTCGAGATCTCCGTGGACGGAGACGCGTTGACCGTCGAGGCGGACCGCACGGAGAAGTTCGAATCCAAGAATCTCGTCAGAGCCGAGATTCGGACGGAGAAATTCCGCAGGACGTTCCAGATCGGTTCCAAGATCGATCGCGAAGCGATCAAGGCTAAGCTCGAGAACGGTATTCTGATGCTCACCCTTCCGAAAAAGGCCGAAACCGTCGGCCGCAAGATCGACATCGCATAGCACGCATCGCACGAAGCGTTCGGAAAGCCCGGGCACGGCCCCGGGCTTTTTTTTGAGGCGCACCCGGTCCCGCCCCAGGACCGTTTCGGCTTGTCCGGCGCGTTTCCATCCTGTACAGTGTATTCTTCGCGGCCTCGTTCCGAGGCCGCGCGCGGCGCGCGGGAAAGCAATGCGAGCCGCCGAACGATCACCGCGCCGCTTGGGCGCGCACGAGGACACGGGAGGATAGTGCATGGCATTCGTCGAACGCTCGATGTTCAGGGAATATGATATCAGGGGTTTGGTAAACGACCGGGAGCTGAATCCGAAAAGCGCCGAGCTCATAGGAAAAGCCTACGGCACATTTCTCGACCGGAGGGGAATCGCCGACGCGGTCGTCGGATTCGACAGCCGGTTCGGTTCCGAGGAGATAAAGGACGGCGTGGTGAGGGGGCTTCTGTCTGCGGGAAGGGACGTGATCGAAATCGGCATGTGCCTCACGCCGATGATGTACTGGGCGCAATACAAGCTCGAGACGCGGGGCGGCGCCATGATAACCGGAAGCCATAATCCCAAAGGGTGGAACGGGCTCAAACTCGCCTGCGGTTTCTCATATACGCTGATTGGCGAAGAACTCGGGGAACTTCTCGCCATGATCGATTCGGAACGGTTCTCGCACGGCAACGGCACGAGGCGCCGCGTCGACATCCGCGAGGACTACGCGAACGACCTGGTCGGGCGCGTCGCGCTCGCGCGGCCGCTCAAAGTCGTCGTGGACGCAGGCAACGGCACCGCAGGGGCCATCGCGTCATCTGGCCGGATCGGTACCTGATTCTGCTCGCCCGCCAGGTCCTGGAGAGGCATCCCGGCGGAAAAATCATATTCGACGTCAAGTGCTCCCAGGCTCTCGAGGACGACATCGCCGGACACGGCGGCGTTCCGATCATGTGGAAGACCGGCCACTCGCACATCAAGGCCAAGCTGCACGAGGAGGAGGGGCTCCTCGCGGGCGAGATGAGCGGGCACATATTCTTCGTGGAAAAGTACTATGGATTCGACGACGGCTTGTACGCCGCGCTGCGATTCGCCGAATATGTCTCGCGCTTCGATACGCCCCTCTCCGGCATCATCGCCTCGACGCCGTACTACGTCTCCACGCCGACGATACACGCCGATTGCCCGGACGCGGTGAAGTACGCGGTTGTCGAGAAGCTCACGCGGCAATTCAAGAAGGACTTTCCCAGAGTGATCGATATCAACGGCGCACGCGTGGCCTTCGAAGACGGATGGGGGCTCGTGCGGGCATCGTCCAACATGCCGATCCTTGTGCTGAGATTCGAGGCAAAGACCCGGGAACGGCTCGATGAGATAAAAACGATCTTCAGGCGTTACATGGATGCGTATCCCGAAATCGGGAAGCAGTGGCACAACGAATGAACGCGGGGCCAAGCCGCGGCCGCCGCACCGCGCGAACCGATGAGCGGCGGCAGCGAGCCGCCCGGCCCGCGCCGATCCGCCGGAGCGCACAACAAAGGATGTCGATTATGAAACTCGGTGTGAAGACACAGGTGTGCCGGTATGCGGCGCGCTTCGCCGTATTCGCCGTGCTCGCCGCCGCCGCCGGCATCGGGGGCGCGTCCGAACTGCCCGAAGGATTCATGCCGCTCCAGCAAGCGGAGGCGATACTCAAGAAGACGCTCGTCATCACCCGCAATCCCGATCTCAGGGTACTCACGCCCGCCGAGCGCGGAGCCGCCCAGAGACTCCTCGATGTGGGATACCTGTTTCAACGGCTGTACGAGCAATCCCTGCACCATCAGGCGGGTTCGGCTTACCGGTCGCTCGCGGAGATCGATCTGCGCATCGGTTCCCCTTTGGATACGCAGTACCTGCTCGATCTCTTTTATC
>JACQXT010000065.1:6495-9679 GCA_016208665.1 Chitinivibrionia bacterium
ATCGCGAGGAATCTGGATAACCGTTACGTGCCGATCGTGCCGGTGGACAACCGCGTACCCGGCAGAAACGTGTATCCCTGGGGAATAACGAAGCAGGATATGGATGCGTTCGTCGAGAACCATCCGGAGGAACGGGCGTTCCTGCTGCATCCGAGGACAGTCGTGCGCCGGGCGGAAAAGGATGCGATCGACAGCGACCTCGCCGCGATGCACCAGTATTCCGCCCTTGATTCGCTCCACCCGGGGCTCGAGGAGCGTCTTGCGAAGCTCAAGGAAACAGACGACGACAACGCCCTCTATGCCGTTCCGTACTCCGTTGCCTACGCAAACGAGGTACTGAAGGCGTTCGGTCTCATTCGGGAAGCTGCGTCGATCGTCGAAGCCGAGGACAACGACTTCGCCCGGTTTCTCAGGCTCAGGGCCGCCGACCTGCTCAAGGATGATTATGAAGCGGGAGACTCGGCGTGGGTCACGGGAACGTTCAAGAATCTCAATGCCCAGATCGGTTCCTACGAGGTGTATTATGACGAGCTTTACGGCGTAAAAACTTTTTTCAGCCTGAGCGTGCTCGCAAAAGACCGGGAGCAAAGCGCCGCCTTGCAGAAGGCAACCGAGGGCATGCAATCGTTCGAGGAAAGCCTGCCCATCGAGGTTCACAAGAAGGTGCGCGAGAACATACCGATCGGCGTCTACGACGTGATCGCCGATTTCGGACAATCACGCGGCTCGAACACCGCAACGATCCTTCCGAACGAGAGCCATATCGCCCGGAAGTACGGGCGGACGATTCTCATCCGCCGCAACATCATACAGAATCCGGCGCTGTTCGCGGTGAAACAAGACTCCTGGAACGCGGCCGTCGATCCCGCGTACCGCGAGCACTACACCTCCGACGGCGATTACTACCGCACTCTGTGGCACGAGATCGGACACTATCTGGGGCCCGAGCGGCATCCGCCGTGTGCTTCTCAAGTCGCGACCGGAGCGCTCCGAACCGTATCAGACCATGGAGCTCATGCAGATGAATTACTTCCTGAAGAACGGACTCCTTGCGTTCGACGGCGGCGCGGGCAAGCTCCGGATACGGTACGATACGTATCACGACGTCGTTGCCGCGATGCTCCGGGAGGTGCTGTCCCTCCAGCACGGCGGCGACAAGACCGCGGCGGACGCGTTCATCGGCGCCTATACGGCGTGGGACGACGCTCTTCACGGAGTTCTCGGCGGCTCCATGCGCGCAACCGCGCAGTACCGGTATGTCATGGTTCGCTACGGAGTGCTCCAGCAGTGACATGCGCGCGCCTGCGGGAAACCGCCGAGCGCAGGCGAGACCGGCCGCCCGAACGCACACGGGGCCGGCCGTTCCGGGCGGAAATACGATGCGCCATACACTCGCCCTTTTCGTCATCGCCCTGCTCCTCTTCTCCGCCACGAATTACGGAGGGATCCGCTCTCCCGACGGCGAACTCGTGTTCAGAGTGGGGGAATCGATTGCCGGCGGGCGGGGTTTCGAGGTCGGTCAGCGGCTCGAACTGTGGGAAGATTTCGGCGTCGCGAAGGGGAGGGGAAATCGGCTGTACGCCATATTCGGGCCCCTGGAATCCATCGTAGCGGCGCCGGGCATAAGACTGGCTTCTCTCATCAATGAATCCCGATGGTACGAGCATGCAGGCTGGCTTCCCGTCAGTTTGTATGCGGGGAACGGTCTCATCGAGTATCTCGAGGGCGTCACGCCCAAGAACCGGGAACCGCATGCGCTCCGTTTCCTCGTATCGTTCCTCAACTCCCTCCTGACGGCGCTCGCGTGCGTCGTGTTCTGGATGACGGCGCGCCTGATGGTACGGTCCTCGGCGGCGGCGACGCTTGCGACCGCCCTCCTCGCCTCGGGAACGCTGCTCTGGCCCTATTCGGGCACCTTTTTCAGCGAGCCCCTGGCGATGCTCCTGGTTCTCTCCTCGTTCGCCTTGCTGGCGGCCGCCGATCCGGCGTTTCGCTCGCGGGCGGTCCTTCATCACGGGCGGAACCTATTTCTCTCGGGCTTGTGCCTCGCTCTGGCGGCTTCCGCCCATCTCACGGCGGTTCTATTCGTGCCGTTTTTCATTGCCTACTGCGGGCGCGTCTGTTTACGTGGGGCCGGCGCACGAAGGGTTTCGTCCTTCCTGCTGTTCTGTACTGGTTGCGCGCTCGCTCTCTTCTTCCTGGGAGCGTACAACCTGTTCCGGTTTGGAAGCATGTTCGAAACCGGACGTTCGGTGCACGCGGGAAACCTGGTGACAACCGACTACAGCCGGTTCGTCGCGCCCTGGCGCGGATTGTGGGGCCTGCTCGTGAGCCCCGGCAAAGGATTGCTGCTCCTCTGTCCGGCGATCATGGCCGGCTTACTCTCATGGCGTTCGTTTCATCGGCGCCATGCGCTTCTTTCATATATACTGGGAGCGGCGTTGCTCGCGCGGCTCGTGTTCATCGCAGCTCGGAGCGACTGGCACGGCGGCTTTTCCCTGGGGCCGCGCTACATGGTCATGGCGATTCCGTTCTGCGTCCTGCCGGTGCTGTTCTGGTTGCAGGAGCAAGTGGATAAGAGGCGTCTGCGCCGCCTGGGGCTCTTTGCGGCGTTCGCCGTCCTGTGCGCGAGCCAACAACTCTATTTTTCACTCGGAGAAATATTCTCCTGCTATCAGACGGCGAAATTCAAGTACGCGAGCCTCGGCATCAACATTTTCAAGGACAACCGGCTGTACCTCGACTGGGAATTCTCTCCCCTCGCCAACCTCGTGAGCGGAAAACTCGGCCCGTTCTGGCTTCACTCGTCCTCGGCGGGCGTGGGAACGGTTTGGTTGATCGGTTCCGTGCTTCTTGCCGCCGCGGCCGCAGCGGGCTTCATTCGGATGTCCCGGCATCTTCCGCAGGCGCGAAAGCGAAACACGAAAACCGCGGGCGGCCCAGGTGAAACTATTCTTGACTGATCGGAATTCCCCTGAGAGAATCGCGGCGATATTCAGGAACGGCAATTGATCAAAGGAGGGCGCTGCATGTTCAGAACCATCTTCGTGTGTGTTGCGCTGCTGGCCGTTTCGGCCGCCGCCGGAGCGCAGGAATGCGTGAACTGCCACAAGACCATGACCCCCGCCATCGTTTCGGACTGGGAGTTGAGCAAACACGCCGCGAACGGAGTCGATTGCTCCGT
>JACQXT010000010.1 GCA_016208665.1 Chitinivibrionia bacterium
ATCCCGCTCCCGACGCCAAGTGCGAGTTTCGAGACATGATCGTTCAGGGGGGAGGACCCGTTGCAACGGCCTTAGTGGCGTTGGCGAGATGGGGTGTTTCCACATCGTTCTGCGGGGTCGTCGGCGACGATTTCTTCGGCCGTTTGATCGGAGAATCGCTGGAGATGGAAGGCGTCCGAACCGAGGGATTGATCCGCAGGAGTAATTCCCAATCACAGTTCGCCTTTATTGTCGCGGAGCCGGGGATCGGGAGAAGAACCGTGTTTTGGCGGAGACCCACGGGACCGCCCGTCGGCCCGGAGGAGCTCGGCCGCGAGCGGATCGAAACGGCGCGCGTATTTTATACCGATGGATTCTTTCCGGCGGCATCCATTGCCGGCGCCAGGCACGCGAAAGCCGCGGGCGTCCCCGTCATCGTTGACGCCGGATCGATGCGGGAGGGTATGCTCGATCTCGCCGCCCTGAGCGATTGCTTCATCGCTTCCCAATCGTTCGCACATGCATATGCAAAGGATCGGCGCCCGATGGACGTGTGCCGGGAGGTATCGTTCATGGGGCCGGGCGTCGCCTGCGTCACGCTGGGGGCTGACGGCTATGTTGCATTCGCCCACGGAAAGGAAATTGCCGGTGCCGCGCTTGCGGTCGAAACGGTCGATACGACGGGATGCGGAGATGTGTTTCATGCGGGATTCGTCTTCGGCAGGTTGCACGGATGGAATGCCGAAGAGAGTCTCGATTTCGGCGCCTGGGCCGCCGCCATGGTCAGCCGGAAATGCGGCGGGAGAGAAGGTATTCCCGCTCTGTCGGACTGGAAGCGGAGGAAATCTCGAGCGGAAAACGGCGATTCGTGAGAAATCCTGCGCATTGATTCGCAATGAAGGCGACGGCGGCCTGCACGCAGTCCATCATTCACCCAAGGAGTTGCCCATGAAACGACTTGCGGCTATGGGATTTCTAGTATGTGCGGCGGTTGTGTCCGGGTATATGCTGGGCGCCGCACGGGATGGCACGCCGATTACGGCCGCCATGGTTTCTCATGCGGAACAGGTAATCGGCCTGGAGTTCTCGGCTGCCGAGCGCGATTCCATGTTGGAGGATCTCGAGGAATATCTTGCAAGCTACGAGACTATTCGCGGCTTTGCAGTCGACAACGCCGTTCCTCCCGCGCTCGCATTCAATCCCGTCCCCGCCGGCGCGCGCTTCGAGGCGAGACAAAGAAAAATCCGCCTGTCATCCGTGAAGAAGCCGGAGCGGCCGGGCAATCTGGAGGATCTGGCATTCTGCTCGGTGCGGGAGCTCGGGGAATTGCTTCGGACGCGCAAAGTAACATCCGCCGAACTGACGACAATGTACCTGGAGCGGCTCAAGAAGCACGGGCCCGCCCTTCAATGCGTCATTACGCTCACCGAAGAACGCGCGCTCCGGCATGCCCGGCAGGCCGACAGCGAGATTGCGGCCGGAAGATACAGAGGTCCGCTGCACGGTATTCCCTATGGAGCCAAAGACCTGCTCGCAGTGCGCGGATACAAGACGACCTGGGGGGCGGCGCCGTATAAGGATCAAATGATCGATCAAGACGCGACGGTCATCGCGAAGCTGGACGAAGCCGGCGCCGTACTCGTTGCAAAACTCACCATGGGAGCGCTGGCGTGGGGCGATGTATGGTACGGAGGAACGACTCGTAATCCATGGAATCTCGATCAGGGTTCGAGCGGTTCTTCCGCCGGATCGGCCTCCGCAACCGCGGCGGGCCTCGTTGCATTCGCCATCGGAACGGAAACCTGGGGTTCGATCATTTCTCCTTCGACGCGTTGCGGCGTTACGGGACTTCGGCCTACCTACGGGAGAGTCAGCCGCACGGGCGCAATGGCGCTCAGCTGGTCGATGGACAAGATAGGGCCCATCTGCCGCACGGTCGAGGACTGTGCGATCGTTTTTGATGCGATTCGCGGACCCGACGGTTTGGATCAGACGGTGGTCGATCTTCCCTTTAACTACGCCGCCGCGCTGGATCCGGGCGAGATGCGGGTGGGATATGTTCCGGAGCTGTTCGCGGAAGACTATCCATCGAGAGGAGCGGATTCGACGTCCCTCGAAATCCTGCGCGCTCTCGGCGTCGATCTCGTGCCCATCAAGCTGCCCGAGTATCCCGTCGAGTCTCTTGCGTTCATCTTGAACGCCGAAGCTGCCGCTGCATTCGACGAACTCACACGGTCCGGGCGAGACGATCTGATGGTGCGGCAGGTGAAGCATGCCTGGCCCAACGTGTTTCGCGCCTCCCGATTCATTCCCGCGGTCGAATACATCCAGGCCAACAGAGTACGGCACATGATCATTCAGGAGATGGAGAAGCTCGATGCCGAAGTCTATGTTGCTCCGTCGTTCGGCGGGGATAACCTCCTGCTGACGAACTTGACCGGCCATCCCTGCGTCGTCCTTCCAAACGGCTTCGATGAGGAAGGAAGCCCTCTCAGCATCAGTTTTATCGGGAAGCTGTACGGTGAAGCAACGCTGTTGGCTGTCGCAAAAACGTTCCAGGACGCCACCGATTTTCATCTGCGGCATCCGGAGGCGTTCCGGGCTCGCCATGCGGATCAGGGGGAGTAGATCAACGGGAAGGATCGCGCATCAGCGGTTTGCAGGAGTGCATTGTTTCAGGCGTTCCCGCGACCGCGGCCGCAATTTGTGCAACAGCCATGCCCATGTTCTTTCGGCTAGCTCCATGAAATCTTCGATCAACGTAATGTTCGTTGGAAGCAGCACCAAGGTCAGAAACGTCGAAATGAGCAGCCCGCCCACGATCACGAGCGCCATCGAATAATAGTATACGCCGGCCAGGGATGGCTTCTGAACGATAATCGGCACCAGGCTCAGCAGCGTCGTAAGGGCCGTCATGAGAATCGGCCGAAGCCGCTCCCGCCCTCCTCGCAGCATTGCATCGAACCGGTTCATGCCGTGGCGCCGGTAGTTGTTGATATGCGCGATCATGACGATGCCGTTGTTGACGACAATGCCTATGAGAAGCAGCAGGCCGATGGCTGCAGGCTGATCGAAATCCGTGCCGGTCATATACAGGGTCCACATGGCGCCGGACACGGCGAAGGGCAGCGCTATCATCAATGCAACGGCTTGTCTCGCCGATTCGAACAAGCTTGCCATTACTGCGAAGACGAGCAATAGGGCAAGGACAAGGTTTACCAGGAATTCCCGCGACTTTTCCTGCCGATCCTCCTGCCAACGGCCGAACGTCCATGAATACCCGTACGGGAACTCGATGCCGTTGAGCAATGCCGTCACCAGCGGCATGTAGTGCTCGTTCGTGCCTTCTTCGTACCGCGCGCCGACCCATACACTCGTTCTCCGGTCGTCCCGCATGATTCGTTCCGAACCCGGCAGCTGGCGAAACTCGGCAAGCGAAGCGAGAGGGACCTTTTCTCCATCGGCGGTCCAGAGGGGGAGGTTGTGCAGTTGGGCAAGCGATTCGGTCTCCTTCTCGTCGAGCGTCAGGCGCATCTCCTGTTCTCCGTCGCTTGTCCGGAACCGCTGGAGCCTGCGCCCCCGGAACGTGAGGCCGACGACTTCCGCAGGCTGCGCCGGGGATATGCCGTACCTGGCGGAGAGATCGCGGTTCAATTCGATATGCAGTTCCTGATGCCCCTCGTCGTTGCTGGTAAACGGAGGGACGGGGCGGGGTAGTTCCTCGAGGCGCGCTTTGGCCGTTTCGGCGAGCTCGGCAAGCACCTCGGAATCCTCGCCGACGAGCTGGAATGCGATGCGTTTGCCGCGGTCCGGCCGCCATTGCTGCATATTTTCTTGAACTTCCAATTTGACCCCTGCAATCTGAGGGAGGAGCCCTCTGAGACGCGAGCGCACCGCTGCGATGTTGGCTTCGTTCGCCTTTCCTTCATGGAGATAGATCCGCGTCAGGGTCCAACCATCGCTCCAGAAACTGTAGATGGAGCGCGCCATGAGGTCGCTCCTATGCGGTTCGAGATATGCTTCGACCTGCTCCACCAGCGCCTCTTTCCGCTCGAGACTCAGTTCTTCGCTGATCGCGTAGTTTATCTGCACAAACAGCTCGCTGTGGCTTGCATCGAAGTTCTTGTCGATTTTCATGAACGGGAACACGGCGGAGGAAAAGACCAGCAGCCCGATGCACGGCGTCAGCCAGCGGCGTCTGAGATTGAATTCGAGGGTGCGCGTGTAGCGTGTTTCGAGAGCAACCATCAGCCTGCCCCGGGGGCGCGGTTTCGAGCGTATGAACCAGGAGGTTGCGAGCGGTATCAATGTCTGGCTGATGAAGAGAGACGCGAGAAGGGAGAGGCAGATGGTCACGCCGAGCTCTTTGAGATACACGTTCATTTCCGTCGGCTTGTTGAATATCAGCGGAAGGAACACGATCACGGAGGTGATCGTGGCCGTTGTCACGGCGGTCGAAACCTCTCTGGCGCCCAGACGGGATGCCGTAACGCGGTCCTTGCCCTCTTCGCGGTGGCGAAAGATATTCTCCATGACGACCACTGCGTTGTCCACAAGCATGCCGACGCCGACGATGAGGCCGAGAAGCGTGAGCGTATTGAGACTCGTTCCCCGTGACCAGATGAATCCGCAGGTGACGATCAGCGAGAACGGTATGCATGCGGCGGCGATCAACGTCGAGGAAATCCGGCGCAGGAACGCAAACAGAATAAGGGAGGCGAGAATGGCCCCGATAACGCCGGTCAAGAGGAGATCATTCAGCGTCTTTCGTATCTCTCTCCCCTGGCTGAACCAAACCAGGAAGTTGACTCCCTCCAGGTCGGGGTCGCTGCTCATTGCCGCTATCCGCCGTTCCAGCGCGTCGCAGACTTTCACCGTGTTCGCCTTGGCCTCCTGGCTTACGGTGATGCCGATGGCGAAATCGCCGTCGAGGTGCCTTCCGTATTCGAGAGGAGGTTCCTGATGCACGACATCGGCGATGTCTTTCAGCTGCAGGCCGTCCGAGCGAATGACGAGGTTTCGGATTTCCTCAACGGTCTTGAAACTTCCCATGGTCCGAAGCGCGTAGCGCGCGTCTCCCTCGACGACCTTGCCCAGGGTTTGGTCGAAATTGCTGTTTCGCAGGATGCGCAGCGTTTCGCGCACGTCGAGCGCATGGGCCTCGAGGTCGGCGACGCGAAGGTTTATCCGGACCTCGCGCGGATTGACGCCGTCGAGCCGCACCTGAGCGACGCCGGAGATCCGTTCAAGGGGCTTGATGATCTTGCGGTCAAGAAGATCGAAGCTCTCGCTCAGGTCGCGTTTCGAGGACAGGCGTCCCTCGAGAATCGGTATCTCGGAT
>JACQXT010000092.1 GCA_016208665.1 Chitinivibrionia bacterium
ACCGCGAGCGAAGCGAGCCTGCACCCGGGGTCGCCAGGATGGGTTTGATGGATTTCGAGGCTTCTAGGAAGTCAGGAACCGGAGGCGTACTGGATGTACGTCGAGGACGCCTGACGACGCGGCAACGAAGAAAGGCGCAAACCCTAATTCTGGCAACCCCGACGAAAAGACAAAGTAAAGAAGAAACAAAATCCTTTACCGAAACCGAACCAAGGAGGATCAGATGGAGCTAAAATCAATAAGAGTTGACATCCCGGAAGGCCTCAACATCGTAATCGGCCAGTCCCATTTTGTGAAGACAGCGGAGGACATGTACGAGATCCTCATCGGCTCTTCGCCGCACCTCAAGTTCGGCATCGCCTTCTCCGAGGCAAGCGGCCCCTGCCTCGTGCGCTTCGAAGGAAACGATGAAGAGATGATGAAGCTCGCCAGCGAGACCTCATTCTCCCTTTCCTGCGGCCACACCTTCGTCATCTTCCTGAAAGACGGCTTTCCCATCAATGTGCTCAACGCAATAAAGACCTGCCAGGAGGTCTGCCACGTGATCTGCGCCACAGCAAATCAGCTGGAAGTGATCATTGCCGAGACCGAGCAGGGCCGGGGCATTGTGGGCGTCGTGGACGGCTCGAAACCAAAAGGGATAGAGGGGGATGCGGATAAGAAGGCAAGGCGGGAGCTTCTGAGGAAATTCGGATACAAGCTTTAAGAAGCGCTCGGCAGAGGAAGCGGACAGCTGTCAGTCGGGACGGGCAGGAACAATTTGATCCTCCTGAAAGCTGACAGCTGTCCGCCGGTTCTTACACCAGAATCACCCGGTCCGGGTCAGGCAGCTCCAGTACGAACTCCTTTACCTGTTCGAATTCGGCTTCCTGTATATCCTTGCCCCGCTCGAAGCGTATGAAGTTCTCCCCGCCATGTATCTCGATGAGGGCAAAATCGATGTAGTCGCCATGGACCCTGATAAATGTAACGTTCTGGAGATTGATGACATACTCTTTGATTCGTACATATGGCGTCATTTCTTACCCTCCCGTGAAATAGCTGCACTATTCGTCAATTCGCACAAACTTAAAGATCAACGGTATAACGAGCAGGATAATGCCGGTACCGATGAGCATCCCGCCCACGACGACGATGGCAAGGGGCTTTTGAACCTGACTTCCCACGCCGTGTGACAGGGCGGCGGGCAGGAGCCCCAAGGAAGCAACAAGACCGACCATAAGGATGGAACGGAATTTCTCCTTCACCGTTATGAGGGTCGCCTTCTCTTTGTTCTTTATCTCCTTGTACACTTCAATATAATGATTGATTACGATACAGGTGTCAAAGATGGATATGCCGATAACTGACACGAACCCCACAATGGCCGAGATACTGAGGGACTGCCCCGTGGCAAGAAGGCTGACAAGCCCTCCGAATACGGTGCAGACGGGTGCAATGGTGGTGAGGGCAACATTCCGCATGTTCCCGTAGAATATGTAGAGGAGTATGAGGATGAGGAATATGGCCAGCGGGATGGAGATGTAAAAGCGCCGGAAGGCCTCCTTCATCTCGTTGAATATACCGCTCCACCGCATGTAGTACCCTTCCGGTATCTTGACCGTACCGGCCTCTTCCTGAGCCTTGTGCACTGTCCCGCCCAGGTCCTTCGATTTCACACTGAACTTGATAGGGATATAACGCTTGAAATTCTCTCTGAATATGGATGAAGCGCCGGTGTCATAACGGATTGCGGCCACCCTGGACAAGGGGATGGTACCGCCGCTGGGCAACAGGATGGGTATGGTGGCTATTCTCGCGGGTTCACTCCTGAACTCGGCAGGGAAGCTTACCTGGAGTGCAAAATTCTTGTCGCCCTCGATGACTTGGCTGACCACCTTGCCTCCCAGCGCCGCAGAGACCATGTCGAGGACCTCTTCAACGCTGAGCCCCACGGCCGCCGCATTGGCCCGGTCTATATCTATGAGAAGGTTTGGCTGCCCCAGTTCCCGATAGATGCCCACATCCTGGATGCCTGCCACCTTTTCCATCTTTCCCTTTACATCGCGGGCAACGCGCTCCAGCTCATGGAGGTCCTCTCCGAAAATCTTCAAGGCGTTTTCTCCGCCTTTTACACCGGAGGTCTCTTCTTCAAGGTTATCCTGCATATACTGGGAAACATTGATGGTCGCATTCGTCACCAGCCTCCCCAGCTTCCCCCGTACCTCATCTTCCAGCTCCTCCTTGGTAATCCCTCTCTTCCAGGTGTCATAGGGCTTGAGGGAGACGTAATACTCGCTGTTGTAAGGTCCCGTTGCCTCTGTCCCGTCCTCGGGCCGTCCGACCCGTACCGCCACCGATTTCGCCTCAGGCAGGGCCGCCAGCACGTCCCTCACTTTCTTTGCATTTTCGTGGGTCTTGCTCAGGGATATGGAATAGGGAAAAGTGATGCGGATATACAGGTTCCCCTCATCCATCTTGGGAAGAAACTGGGTGCCGATCACATTGAAGCCCACGATGAATCCCCCCAGAACCACGATGGATACGACAATGAAGACTTTTCTGGAGTGCTCCAGCAGAGGCTGGACAATGCTTACGTACTTCTGCCCCATCACTTCCACGAAGCGGAAGTCCTTTCCTTCGTGTCCCGCGAGAAATGTGTGGATCGACGCGGTCAGAGAGGTAAAGGTAAGGATCAGGGTAAAGAAGAGCGCATAGGAGTATGTTTTCGCCATAGGTGAAAATATCTGTTTCTCCGCGCCCTTCATGGTGAAAATAGGGATAAAGGCTATCATGATGATCGCCACGAGGAGGATGATTGACGGCCCCACCTCACCTGTGGCCCGGACGAGGCTCCGGTCGCTGGGGCCGTACTTGGGCCCGTGTTTTCGGGAGACACGGACATAATTCTCCGTGAGCACAAGGGCGATGTCGGCAATAATGCCGAAATCGATGGCACCTATGGAGAGAAGGTTGGCCGAATCGCCCGTAACAGCCATGACAGCCAGCGTAATGGCAAGGGATATGGGAATGACAAGGGCGGTTATGATTGCTGCCCTTATGTTTCCCAGGAAGACGAAAAGGGCGATGGCCACGAGCAGTATTCCCGACATAGCCGTTTCCACCACTTTCTTGATGACCGTCTTGATGAGGTCCCACCGCTCATAGTAGGGAACAACTTTGATCCCCTTGGGCAGCATACCGCTGTTCAGTTCCTTTACCTTTTCGTTTATTGACTTGATGGAGGGGATACTCTTTTCGCCCCTTCGGAGGATTACATTCCCCATAACCACATCATCGTTATTGTTATGGATAATGATGCCTGTCCGGGGCATGTTCCCGAGGCTCACCCTGGCAATGTTCTTGATCAGGATGGCTTTGCCGCCCTTATAGGAGACCACGCTGTTCTCTATGTCCTCGAGGCTTTTGATAAGACCAAGTCCGCGCACCATGTAATACTGGTCCCCAAGTTCGAGCGTCCGGCCGCCAACGTTGATGTTCGACTTTGAAAGAGCTTCCATGACCTGGGAAAGGGTGATCCCGTATTTGACGAGATCGCCGGGGATTACGGTCACCACATAGGCTTTGATGAAGCCGCCGTAGCTCGCCACGTCCTCAACCCCGCGGGCCGTCTTCATGTACCTGCCCACGGTCCAGTCCTGCAGTGTGCGCAGCTCCATAAGGTTGTTGGACTCGTAGAGTACGTACTGCATGACCTCCCCCATATCCCCCGCTATGATGTTTGGCTGCACCCCGTCAGGAAGGGTTATATCTGTAAGACGGTTGATGACCTCCTGTTTTGCCTCGCGGTAAGAAATGTCGTAAGAGAACTTGCACTTGATGTCGGACAACCCGTATATGGAGACGGAACTGAGCCTTTCCATCCCCCTCATGCCCGCGAGCCCAACCTCCATAGGCACCGTTATCCTTCTTTCAACCTCCTCTGCCGATTTGCCTTCATAGATTCCCACGATCTCCACGGTAGGGGCCGACGGATCGGGGAAAGCCTCCACGTTCAGGTCCCTTACCACAAAGAGGGCCATGAGAAAGAGGGTAATGCTGAGGACAAGGAGGAGGACGCTGTGGGTGGTTACAAAGACCGTCAGTTTTCTCATGGCCTTTCCAGTTCAATGGCGCTGAGAACTATCTCGTCCCCTGCGTTAAGCCCTTCCACAGCCATCGATTTTTCCGGAACCTCCCGGACCGGCCGTTCGCCTTCGAGCGTCTCCACAACCAGCGTCTCGCCCGGCGATATATCGAGTATCTTCGCCAGATAATCGGTGAGGATAACACCGCGAGGCGGCAGTTCAACCTGCTGAAAGCTGCTGTCCAGCAGGCGGTAAAGCTCGCCGCCATTGCGGATACCCTGAATCGGCGTCCGGTAGCTCCTGTGACCGAACCTCAGTATCGCCGGAACCGTCCGAA
>JACQXT010000032.1:0-1683 GCA_016208665.1 Chitinivibrionia bacterium
TATTTGGGATCGATACTGCGACTTCCGTTCCCCCAACCCCGGAAGTCATCTTGAGACTTTTCCAGAATGTCCCAAATCCTTTTTCATCGAGTACATCAATCGGATACTCCATAAGCAGATCCAGTAGAACGGTCCTCACTGTCGACAACATTCTCGGTCAACGCGTCGCACGGATAATTGATCCGAATCCAAGCATAGGATCAAATGCATTTACTTGGGGCGGATATGACGATAGAGGGAAGCCGGTCGCGTCCGGCTTGTATATTTATCGCATAGAAACAACCGGCGCCTCTCAGACAAGAAAGATGGTCCTACTCCGCTAAGGACCCAAGAGCGCATTTATCCACTGGACCGAGAGGCAGTCGACCTGATCAACACTCCGGTGCCGGTCTGCTGATCACTCCGTCGTCTCCTCGATCGATTCCGTCAGAAGAACCGCCTCGTTGTGCAGAATCTTGAGAATACCGCCGCCGATCAAGTACCAGCTTTCATTCCTGCCTTCGAAAGTCACCTTGAGTTTTCCCGGAGCAAGCGTCGTAATGAGCGGGGCGTGGTTGGCCAGGGCGCCGAGGTAGCCGGCTTCGCCGGGCACGACGATCGAGGTGACGGCCGCATCGAGGGCCATACGATTAGGCGTCAGGATCTTGAAATTGAACGTTGGCACCGTACTCTCCTCGCTTATTCGTTCGAGAACTTCTTCGCCTTCTCGAGAACCGTTTCGATGGTGCCGACCATGTAAAACGCCTGTTCGGGCACATCGTCGTGTTTTCCTTCGATGATTTCCTTGAAGCCGCGCACCGTATCCTGGATCTTGACGTACTGGCCGGGCGATCCCGTGAATACTTCGGCGACGAAGAACGGCTGGGAGAGGAACTTCTGGATCTTGCGCGCCCGGCGCACCACCAGCTTGTCCTCCTCGGACAGCTCGTCCATACCGAGGATGGCGATGATGTCCTGGAGCTCTTTATTGCGCTGCAAAATCTCTTGTACCTTGCGGGCGACCTCGAAATGCTCCTTCCCGACGACGTGCGGGCTCAGGATTCTCGACGTCGATGCGAGCGGATCCACGGCCGGATAAATGCCCAGCTCGACGATCGAGCGGGAGAGTACCGTGTTGGCGTCGAGGTGGGAGAACGTGGTGGCCGGAGCCGGATCGGTGATATCGTCGGCCGGAACGTAAATGGCCTGCACCGATGTGATCGATCCCGCTTTCGTGGAGCATATCCGCTCCTGGAGGGCCCCCATCTCCGTTCCAAGGGTCGGCTGGTATCCCACGGCGGAGGGCATTCTGCCCAGGAGGGCGGATACTTCCGAACCCGCCTGCACGAAACGGAAAATATTGTCGATGAAGAGAAGCACGTCCTGGTGCTCCTCGTCGCGGAAATACTCGGCGATCGTCACGCCGGAAAGCCCGACGCGCAGCCTCGCTCCCGGGGGCTCGTTCATCTGGCCGAACACGAGGCTCGCCTTCTCGATGACGCCGGATTCGTTCATTTCGAGAAAGAGATCGTTTCCTTCGCGGGTTCGCTCGCCCACGCCGGCGAACACCGAGTAGCCTCCGTGCTCGGTGGCGATGTTGCGAATGAGCTCCATGATGATGACGGTCTTGCCGACGCCGGCGCCTCCGAACAGCCCGATTTTTCCGCCCTTGGCATAGGGAGCGAGCAGGTCGATGACTTTAAT
>JACQXT010000032.1:1706-10909 GCA_016208665.1 Chitinivibrionia bacterium
CCAGCTGCTCGGTCTCGGTCGCCTGATCCTCGAAGCTCGGCGGCTCCCTGTGGATGGGGTAGCGCTTGTCCGGTTCGGGAACGTCTCCCTTTCCGTCGAGCGGCGTGCCGAGAAGATTGAACAGCCTTCCCAGCGCCTGGTTGCCGACGGGCACCGAAATGGGAGAGCCGAGATCGACGGCGTCCATGCCCCGGACGAGGCCGTCCGTCGAGCTCATCGCGATGGCGCGGACGACGTTGCCGCCCACATGCAATGAAACCTCGCAGGTGATATCGATGTTCCGCGCCTTGTCTTCGATCTTGAGCGCGTTCAGTATCGCGGGAAGATGGTCGGAGTCGAACTCAACATCCACCGTCGGGCCGATCACTTGGACGATCTTGCCGATGTTCTGCTGGCTGGCCATGGAAACCTACTCCTTATCGTTTCGTTGTGTCGATGTGTAAACAGTAACCGTTATTTCAGTGCTTCCGCTCCGCCGACGATCTCGGCAAGCTCTTTCGTAATGATCGCCTGCCGCAGCCGGTTTCTGAGAATGATAAGGTTTTGGAGCATCTCCTCTGCGTTTTTCGTAGCCGACTGCATTGCCGTCATCCGCGCGCCGTATTCGGACGCAAATGAATCCGCCAGGGCCGAAACCACCTTTGTCGTCGCGTAGAACGGGAGCAGCGTCGCGAACAGGGAATCGGTATCGGGTTCGAGAATGTACAGTTCGTCGCTCTTCTCTCCGGCAACCGGCGGTATGCTCAAGAACTGCTCGAGCGTCACCTTCGAGCTCATCGCGGATTTGAACTGCGTGTACAAGAGGTGAAGCGAATCGACGTCGCCGTTGACGAAGAGTTCCACCAGCTTCGCCGTAATCGTCTTGACTTCATTGAGGTTGAGTTTATCGCCGACGCCCTCGTGCCGGTAGATGATGGGAACCTTCCTGCTCTTGAAAAACTGGAATCCCTTTCTCCCGATTAACAGCAGCTTGCAATCCTTGCCCTCGTTGTCCGCCAGAAAGTCCTGCGCGGCTTTTATGAGGCGTGTGTTGAACGAACCGCACAGTCCCCGGTCGGAGGTGATGAGCACGAGTCCCGGGGAGTGCGACTCCTTCTGCGCGAAGAGCTTCTCGCGGTACGTTTCTATCGGAGGAACGCCGTCGAGGAACGAAAGAACCACCGGGGTCCCGTCGGTGTCGGATGCGTCCCGCGCCTCGGCCACGACGCCGGAGAGGGTGCCCAATATCTTGTCCAGTTCATTGGTATACGGCCGGGCCGCCCGCGCGCGGTTCTGCGCGCGCGTGAATTTCGCCGCCGCCACCAGCTGCATGGCGCGGGTGACCTTCTTGATATTTCCGACAACCTTGATTCGCGCCTTCAAATCGAGAAGTGTTGCCATGGTACGATCTTACCTTTGCATGTATGCCGGCCGCCGCCGAATGCCGGAAGGCGGCCGAGAAACTTATTTCGAAACTGCGAACCGCTCCTTGAATTTTGAGGCGGCCTTCATGATCTGCGCGCTGAGTTCGTCGCTTATCTGGAGCTTTGTGGCCAGCTCGCGGACAATGTCCGGATAATCGCTGTCCATGAATCTGGAAAACTCCTCTTCGAAGCGCTTGAGCTCGGCGTTCGGGACATCGTCGAGCAGTCCTTTCGTGCCGATAAAAATGACCAACACCTGTTTCTCGATGGCCATGGGGACGTGCTCGTCCTGCTTGAGGATCTCGACCATTTTCTCGCCGCGCGTGAGCTGGGCGACGGTCGATTTATCGAGGTCGGAGCCGAACCGAGCGAACTCCGCGAGTTCCCGGTATTGCGCGAGGTCGAGCCTGAGGCTTCCGGCGACCTTCTTCATCATTTTGGTCTGGGCGCTCGAGCCCACGCGGGATACGGAGAGCCCCACGTCGATGGCGGGCCGCACGCCGGCGCAGAAAAGATCGTTCAAGAGATAGATCTGCCCGTCGGTGATGGAAATGACGTTGGTCGGGATGTACGCCGTCACGTCGCCCAGCTGGGTTTCGATGATGGGGAGCGCCGTGAGGGAGCCCCCGCCGAGGTCGTCGTTCAGCTTCGCGGCGCGCTCGAGGAGGCGCGAATGCAGATAGAAAACGTCTCCCGGATATGCCTCGCGTCCCGGCGGCCGCCTCAGGAGGAGCGAGAGCTGCCGGTACGATTGAGCGTGCTTGGAAAGGTCGTCGTAGAAGACGACCGGATGCTTCCCGTTGTTGCGGAAATACTCGCCCATCGAGCATCCGGAATAGGGAGCGATGAACTGCAGGGGCGCCGGATCGCTCGCAGTGGCGCTCACCACGGTCGTATAATCCATGGCGCCGTTATCCTTGAGCGTCTTCACCACCTGCGCCACCGTCGATTCCTTCTGGCCGATGGCCACGTAGATGCAGTAGACGTCCGTATTTTTCTGGTTGATGATCGTGTCGATCGCTATCGCGGTCTTGCCCGTCTGCCGGTCGCCGATGATGAGTTCGCGCTGGCCCCGTCCGATCGGAATCATCGAGTCGATCGCCTTGAGCCCGGTGTGGAGGGGCTCCTTCACCGGCTGGCGCTGGACCACGTTCGGCGCGATGGTTTCGACCGGTATGAACTCGTTGCTGACGATGGGGCCCTGGCCGTCGATGGGATGCCCCAGAGAATCGACGACGCGCCCGCAGAGCGCTTCGCCCACGGGAACCTGCGCGATCTTGCCGGTCCGTTTGACCGAGTCTCCCTCTTTGATGTTCGTGTCGGGGCCGAAGAGCACAGCTCCTACGTTGTCCTGTTCGAGGTTCAGGACCATGCCCATGATGCCTCCGGGAAACTCGAGGAGCTCTCCCGCCATGGCGTCTTCCAATCCCCAGATGCGGGCGATCCCGTCGCCGAGCTGGAGAATCGACCCAACCGATTTCGTCTCCAGTTTGGCTTCCTGTTTTTCCAGCTCCCGCTGGATGATCGAGCTGACTTCTTCCGGTCGAAAAGCCATGTGTGTTCTCCTGTTTTAAATCGAATGCAGTGTTGCAGTCATCTGAATGCGAGCGATCGCGAACAAACGTTCATGGTATCGCAACGTATCCGGGACGGGATCGGGCGCCGCCGGATCCCGGTCAATACACCTTCACCTCTCTCAGTGTGGATCTCATTCTTTCGAGCTTGAAGATGACGCTTCCGTCTATGATGGTATTGTTTAATATGACGATCATTCCGCCGATGATCTCGGGATTCACCCTGGTTTTCAGCCGGATCGTCTTACGCGTTTCCTGTTCCAGTTTTGTAATCAGTTTTTGTTTCAAGGATTCATCGAGAGGGACGGCGGTGACAACGACGGCTTTCTGGATGCCGCGGTGCCGTTCGTGAAGCTCGATGTACGCGGCCGCGATCTCTTCCATGAACGCGAAACGTTCCTTCTGGATGAGCAGATGGACAAAACGCATGAACATAGGAGAGACGGAACCGCCGAGCGATGAATCCAGCAAGGCCAGCTTCTGTTCCGTCCGCACCTGCGGCGACAGGATATACTGCTTGAAGCCGGGATTCATCGTGAGCAGTTCGACGAACTGCTTGCAGTTGTCTTCGATCTCGCCGGCTATGTTCTTCCGCATCGCGGTCGAAAAGAGCGCGTCGGCATATCTTTTCGCGATCCCGCTGGGAATCATTCTGCACCTCCGGTGCGCGCCGGGCGCCGCGCGTTCCGCGCGGTCCGGCGAGCGCTCGTGCGCCCTATTTTTCTATTTTCAGCTCGTCCAGAAAGTCGTTTATCAGCTTCCGGTGCTTATCCTGGTCCAGCAGTTCCTGGATCACCTTTTCGGCGGATACGATGACGGCATCGACCATGCGGTCCCTGAGGATCGCGTTCGCCTTGTCGAGTTCGAGCGCGATATCCTGCTGCGTCTTCTCCCGCATCATGACGGCGTTCTTGCGGGCATCCTCCTTGATCTCGGCGGCGAGCTTGTTCGCGTCCCGCGCGGCTTCCTGGATCTTGGCCCGCCGGGTGTCTTCGATGTGCTCCAGCTCGGCGTCGTACTTCGACTTCAGCGCGTCCGCTTCGGCCGTCTTCCGGGCGATCTCGTCGAAGGACGAGGCGATCGCGTCGCGCCGCTTCTCTATGAAGCCCAGGATACTGCCCCAGGCGTACCGTTTGAGAAGAAACAGCGCAAGCAGGAAGCCGATTATCTGGGTGACGATTTGTCCCCATTGAAGTTCCATTCCCTGCTCCTTGCATGCAGCCGGAACACCGGGCCGCACGCGCGGCCGGGCTCATCCGGCGTTCGTGTGTGAACGGTGACTAGTGAGCGCCGATCTTGCCTTGCAGCACGAACACGGTGACCAGGGCGTAAATCGTCAAAGCCTCGATGAGCGCGCAGCCGATGATCATTCCGACCTGGATCTTGCCTGCGGCTTCGGGCTGGCGGCCCATTGCTTCCATGGCCGCAGCGACCGCTCTGCCGAGGCCGAGACCGCTGCCGACGGCCGCAATACCGAGTCCGATGGGGAGCGCCAACGATAACGTCGATTGATAATCCATTCCGAGTCCTCCTTCTACGGTTGTTCGCCTAATGCCCCTCTTCGTGTTCGTGAGGCAGCATCAGGGCGAAGTAAATAGTGCTCAAGAGAGTGAATACCAGCGCTTGAATGAAGCTGGTGAGTATCGCCAGGAAAATAAAGGGTATCTGCAGGGGGATTCCGATCGGGAGATGCAGGAATCCGAGCATGCCGACGCCCAATCCGACGAATATGTACAGGAGAACGTCTTCTCCCGTAATGTTTCCGAAGAGTCGCAGCGAGAGGCTCAGCGGTTTTGCGAGCTCCTCCACGACGTGGAGCGGCAGCATCAGCGGGATGAGAATCACTCCGATGATGTTCCGCGGCTGGCCGCACAGGTGGTCGATGTATCCGATGATCCCGTTCTTCCGTATGCCGGTGAACTGCACGTAGAGAAATACGCAAATGGCCAGGGAAACGGTTGTGTTGATGCTCGACGTCGGGGACTTCATGAGCGGGACGAGCCCGAGGAGGTTCATCAGCAGGATGTACACGAACAGGGTGCCCAGGAACGGGACGAATTCGCGCCCCCGGGGGCCCAGAATGCCGACGATGAATTTCTCGAGCGATTCGACGACCATTTCCACCGCGTTCTGAAGCGGCGTCGGAATCATCTGGGGATTTCTGGATGCGATTTTCGCAATCACGATGAGCACGCCGACGGCGATGAGCGAGAAGATCACGTTTTCCCATGTATGAATGAACTCGCCGAACGAAGTCGCCTCGAAGACTTCATGGAGAACGGTGATGAAGTTCGGCAGTTCGGGGGCTCCGCTGCTTGTGAATGAAGAGAAACTGGATGCCAGTGTCATAGTCGTGAATCCGGGTCGGGTTCGGGTTTCTGTATGCCGACATCAGGAATTGTTTTCGAGAAATGCGCCCGCTTCGTTCCTCGGCGCGACCCCTACGGGTTCGTCGAGCCGCAGCGCCATCCTGCCGAGCGCTTTCATCGTCGTGACGAAGAAAGGCCACAGGAAACCGGCAAGGAGCCCGGGTATGGGAAACACGCCGCTTCTCATAAGGAGGAAGCCGGCCGCGTAGAGAACCGGGAACTTGACGGCCCCCAGGAGAATGATCTTCGTCAGGTTTCGTTTCTCCCTGGTCAGGACGTGTTTCATGAGTCCCGCGATAAAATGGAGGTTCGCCAGCGACCATGCGATGCCGGCGAGCCAGGCGCCCCCCCAGCCAAAGCCGAGATGGAGAGCGACAAACGGCGCCGCCACGAGACCGAGGATGATCGATGTTTTTCGAACTCTATCCAGGAACTCAAGTCCCATCGGAATCTTTCTTCTTATAATCGGCGTCGGCTTTTCGAACGACGTTCGCAACCTGCCGGGCGCCCGCGACGAATCCGATAATCAAAAAAACGATGCTCAGTGCCGGTTCGGTGTGCAGTTTTCTGTCCAGGAACCGTCCCATGAAAAACCCGATCAACGGAGAAACGGCTAGAAGGAGCGGGATTGTCGTCAGGAGACCCACCTGGCGCATCATCCAGTAGCGGTCATCTTCCTTCTTGTTTTTCAACGGGATATCAGAAGGAACAAATGCTCCTTAACCGGAAGGCATTCGTTAAAAAAAACACGTAATACTATAGAGCGGCACTATACGTGAAGGGAATAACGAAGTCAACCCAAAAAAAACATTCGAGCCGCAGTTCGACCGGTAAGCGCTTTGCCCGCAGGAAGTTAAGACAATGCCGCGGCTTGGCGCCATGTTGTGGAGGAGCGCCTGGAAGCGAGGCGCATGGCAGGGGGAAAAATGGAGGAACCTTCCGGGCCGAGATTCGTATGATAAAAACAGGGAGCATTCGGACGCTCGGTTCCCGATAACGTCGGATCGTATGCAGTTCATCCGCGAGTGACATCCCCTCTTGATGCGGATGAGCTGCTGCGATCCGATC
Source organism: Chitinivibrionia bacterium (assembly GCA_016208665.1). Lineage (GTDB taxonomy): Bacteria > Krumholzibacteriota > Krumholzibacteriia > WVZY01 > WVZY01 > JACQXT01. The sequence continues at coordinate 8,121 of JACQXT010000032.1, forward strand.
GTGTTTTAAGCAGGTTGAATATCGGACATTGAATAAAAGCGGTTACTGAGTGTATTTCCCGGCATCACGGGCGCTCAGCCCGAAAGGGGGTGGCGATGATCGAACTTCTCATGGTGTTTGGCGGGTTGTTCATTGCAGGAGCTCTAACTCTGCTGGTGCTGAAGCTGATGCTGGTTCTTCTGTTGGTGCCGTTCAAAGCTTTGTTCGTGCTCGCCAAGGGAGTGTTGGGATTTGTCGTCGCAATCCCGCTCATGCTGCTCTCTCTCAACATCGTCACGCTGGCGCTGCCGTTCCTGATCTTAGTGTTGTTTCTGCCCATGCTCGCGGGAGTTGCGCTGGTCGTAGCGGTCCTTGCGCTCATTATGTGACCGCGCCTCGCTTGACGAGGTACCGGCGGAGCGCATCGCGCCACGGCGGCATTGTATACAGATCGCGGGCCTTGAGTCCCGCGTTTTCCAGCGCCGAGTATGCCGGCCGTCTGGCGGGCGCATTCCACTGGGCCGATGTCGTCGGCTCCACGAGCACACCGAGCCGCGCCTGAGCGAAAATCTCCTTCGCAAATTCGAACCAGGAACACTCGCCTTCGTTGGTGGCGTGGTAGATGCCGAATGGAAGCGTCCCATTGATGAAAACGGCGATCTGCCGGGCGAGGTCTTCCGTGAACGTCGGGGAGAGGACCTCGTCCTGCACGACGCGGAGCGCATCGCGCTCCCGGGCGAGCTTGAGCATCGTGTCGACGAAATTCCGGCCTCCCTTGCCGATGCAGGGATGCAGGCCGTACAGGCCGCTCGTGCGAACGATGTAGTGCGTTGCGCATGAGGACCGGATGTAGAGTTCCCCCGCAAGCTTGGTTCGGCCGTATGCGTTGACGGGAGACGGGGCGTCGCTTTCGAGGTACGGTTCGGATTTCATGCCGCCGAAGACGTAATCGGTGCTGATGTGGATGAGGACCGAGCCGAGGGCGGAGCAGCTCTTCGCTATGTGCATCGCCCCCAGGGCGTTCACCTGGAACGCCCGCTCCTCCTCCGTTTCGCAGCGGTCGACGTCGGTAAACGCGGCGGTGTTGATCACCACGCCGGGGCGAAGGTCCGCAAGGACGGATTCCACCCGGCGCGCGTCGGCGACGTCTATGTCCTTCTCGGTCAGCGCCGCCGGATGCTCGCGCTCGAACGCGAGCGCGATATCCGTTCCCAGTTGCCCGTCGGCGCCGATGATGGCGATGGTCATGGTTGCTCCCCGCTCGCATCCCGGATTCTTCCCGAGAGAACGAGCGCCGCGATCCGCACTGCATCGGCCGCGAAAAAGAACGGAATCGTAAGCCAGTGGTAGGGCCGGGCGTACCGTCCGAAGAACCGGATCGTGCTGCGGAGTTTGAGCGATATTTTCCTGAAGCCGATCTGCCCGCCCGTGCTCCGGGATATCTTGTGCCAAACCTTTCCGTGCGGCACGTAGCGAATTCCGAATCCCGCACGTTTCGCCCGCATGCAGAAGTCGGTATCTTCGAAATAGGCCCTGTAGGAAGGATCGAGCATCCCGATGGACTCCACCACCGCACGCCGCACCATCAGCGCGCATCCGGTAACGTAGCCGACGTCGCGCTCTTCGTCGTATTGGCCGCGGTCCCGGCGGCGAATGCCCGCGTGCTTTGCGGTGCCGCGCCACAGGAACACCTCTCCGCCGGCGAACCAGATGCGATCGGGCGGGTCGAAGTAGTAGATCTTCGGTCCGGCGATGCCGATGCCGGGAGAACGGACCATCGCGCCGACCAGATGGTCGATCAGCATCGCGTCGACGACGGTGTCGTTGTTGAGCAGCAGGATGAAATCGGCATTCCGGCGCAGGGCCTCCTCGATGCCCGCGTTGTTGCCGCGCGCAAAGCCGAGATTGGCGGCGTTGCGGATAATCTCGACCGATCCTCCGAAGCGTTTCCGGACGGCCTCGACCGTGCCGTCCGTCGACGCATTATCCACGAGCAGGATCTTTGCGTTTTCGTAGGCCAGCCCGAGGAGCGAATCCAGACAGGCGAGGGTCAACTCCTTGCCGTTCCAGCTTAAAACAATAATGGCGACAAAGGGTTTCACGGGGGGAGCACACTCCTCGTGCCGGTTTCTTCGAACGAAATCTCCCGGTCAGCCGTTTAATAAGGAACGGCTTATGCGGATTCATGCGGCTTTTTGAGCCGCCGGAAGACGGCGAGTGCGCACGTTCTCCGGCCTCGAACAAGGCAGATACTACAGCATCGGCTTGACCAAGCGCAATAATTACTGTACGTTAAAGTGTTGATGGATATACGAACTTTATAACGGAGGTACGACGATGGCACGGCGTCCGGCATACACGGTTTCGACGGCTCTTCTAATCATTGCAGCGGCGCTACCGGGATTCTCCGCTCGATGGAGCCGGCCCTGTCTCCGCTCCTGTGGACGAGCATGGCGACGGGCAAGAACCCGGAGGAGCACGGGATTCTGGGCTTTACGGTGAGCGATGTCGGCACCGGGAGGAAGATCCCGATTACGCGCCTGCACAGGCGCGTCGACGCAGTATGGAACTTTCTCAGCGATGTCGATCTCCGCGTCGATATCGTGGGGTGGTTGGCGACCTATCCGCCGGAAGAGATCAATGGCATCATGGTGACCGACAAGGTCGGCTACCTGGCGTTTGCGGGGCCGAGCGACACAAGCGCCGTCGATCCCGTCTATCCGGATTCCCGCGAAAGCGAGGTCGAGAACCTGATCATCCAGGGAAGCACGATATCGTACGACGAATTCAAGCGGTTCCTTCACATCGAT